>CAJWGH010000008.1 GCA_913031095.1 uncultured Chloroflexota bacterium
CGGGACAACCGCCCCTTCAGTCCCGTTTACCACCTGGCCGTGAACATCCAGCGTTTGTTGAGCTGAGATAGGTGTTGGGCCCAATACCGCCAACAACGACGCGAATGCCAATACCGTGAATAATGCCCTCGTCCCTCTCACGATTGCAGGGCCATTTCCGCCCCACAGTTGAGGCACAAAGGTGTACCTGCCAGCACCGCGGAGCTGCAGTCTGGACATGCCATTACTCTGCTGGTAACGCCAGCTTGGCTACCGCTTGCTAGCAATACCTCCTGTTCCAACGCCCATGCAGGGTCGCCGCGGCCGGCATCCAACTGATCTCTGAGCACCTCGGCCGCCCGTACCCTATAAGCTTGGAATTGGGTCTGGAATTCTTCCTCGGCCAATCTACCTAGCTGATATTCCAGGTCTAGGGTGTTTATTGCATCAAAGATATCCGCCAACGCCTGGTCATCTGTCGAAGCTGGAGTGTTGGCCTCGACGGTACCGTATGGTCGGGCGCGCACAAACGTGTAGTACACCACGCAAAAGCTGAACACCGCCAAAGCTGCTCCGAGGGATATGGCTATAACGGTTTCCGCGTCCATGTGACTCAGTGTATCAGGTGCGCATCGGCACTAAGCGGCCGAGGGCCGAGTAACGTAACTACGTGGCGTTTGCATTGGCATTGGTACGCGTATCTTCTGTGGCCACAGAGCGATGACCGTACCCACTAACATCACTGGGCCAGCCACCCACATCCACCAGATAAGCGGATTCACCAATATCCGGAAGCCAACACTGCCGTCAGGCAGGTTCTCGCTAGGTACGATATACAGGTCCTCCACCGGCGTGGACCTTATGGCAGCGCTGGTGGACGCCATGTTGAAGTTCGGGTAGAAAGATCGCTTAGTGCGTATGGTCTCCAGACGGTCGCCACCGCGAAACACCTGAACCGTGGAGGTGAACTCGGTACGGTTGCTTTTGGATGTCTCAACAGTTCCCAGAAAGATCAATTCATAGTCCTCTATATGTGTACTCTGACCTGGGCTCAAGACCACATCTTTCTGCACACCGAAGAAAGATGTGCCGACTATCCCTAGGGTAACCATTACCACCGACAGATGGACGATGTAGCCACCGTAACGGGGCCGATTGGCCATAATCAGCCTCACGAACGCCGTGCCATAATTCTCACTTGAACTCCGGTGGCGTGCACCGGTCCCACGGTACCATTCCATCAGTATCCCGGTAGTCACAAAAGCTGACAAGCCGAACCCAATCAATGCATAGTCTTTGTGCAACCCAAGAGCCGCCAAGACAGCCACGGTAATTAGGCCTCCGGCAATGGGCGGCAGCAACGATCTCCGAACACTAGCCAATCTGGATTTGCGCCAAGGGATCAAAGGTCCAACGCCCATCAGAAATACCAGAGCTAACATCAAGGGGCCGTTCAACTGGTCGTAGAAGGGCCGAGCTACTGTGATCTCCTCGCCGTTCGTTAGCCGGGATATCAACGGATATACCGTTCCCCAAAGTGTTACGAAGGCGATAGCCAGAAGTAGCATATTGTTGACCAAGAACGCTGCTTCACGAGATAGCATTGAGTCTAAGTTCTGAGCGCTCTTCAGCAACGGATAACGCCAGATGAAGATCAAGAAGGGCACCACCACTCCGATAGCCAAAAAGAGCAGAAAGATCCAACCTAGCTGTGAGGCACCGAAGGAATGGACAGAAGGTACTGAGCCGCCCCGGTTCATGAACATACCGTACAACGCCAGCCCAAAGGCCACGTTGATCAACACGATATTCCACATACGGAACATCCCTCGGCGTTTCTGAACCATGATGGAATGAATAAATGCCGTAAGGCCCAACCATGGCATGAAAGCAGCGTTCTCAACCGGGTCCCAGAACCAAAACCCGCCCCAACCGAGAATGGTGTATGCCCACCAAGAACCAAGCAACAGACCGGCGGCCAGCAACACCCAAGATATCATTCCCCAAACCCGTCCGGCGTCCACCCACTCATCGCCTGACTTTCCAGCTAACAGCGATCCGATGGCGAAAGAGAAGGGCACGGCGATCCCAATCAGTCCCGCCATCAGAGCCGGTGGGTGGAAAAACATACCAAAGTGGGTCAACAGCGGGTTTATACCTTCGCCGTCCACTGGCACAAAGGGTAATTTGTCGAAAGGGTTGGCCATGACGACGGTCACAGCCAGAAAAAAGGTCAGCGTAAGCATCAGGACGGCAGTAGTGTAGGGAATGGCATCCTTGAGTTTCTCAGGAGCCCGCCACACCGCGATAGCCGACATGATTGAGAGCACAGTTGCAATGTATAGGAGCGAACCCTCATTACCGGCGTAGAACGCCACCCAGGTGAAGCGGTTGGGCATCGCTAGGTCGCTGTGCGCTGCCACATAAGCAATCTCGAAGTCACGACTGATAAAGGAGATGATCAGGCAGAGCGTAGCTACCAGCAGGACCAACCCTGCAGCATACGTGGCCGATCGAGCGCTCTCCACCAACGCTGGAGACGTCCGCAACTTCCCGGCAACTGACCCAAGCATGGAATAAGCACTCAACGCCAACGCTATCCAAAGACTTATCGCACCTAAATCAGCCATCTAAGTTTTCTCTTCCGAATCTGCCAGCTTAGAGCCGGATAATTCATCAGTGGTGACAGGATGGCTAGAAGGGCCGCCCGATATGGGCTCTGATCGGGTCATATCTAGGTATCGGTCAACTAACTGCAAGTAAGGAAGGAGTCCGACGTCTTGAATTGGTCCAGACTGGGCAAGCAGTGGTTCACGTCGGGCCATGGACCGGAGGACGAAATATACTGCTAACAATGCTGCCGCGACGCCTCCGACTGGAGCCAACCAGGCCACCAGATTGATTCCAGACTTGGGCGGAGCCCCCAAGATATCTTGGCCGTAACGGTCAACGAAAAACTCCAATATCTCTTGTCTTTCTTTGCCCTCAGCCAGCATGGCACGGACCATCTGACGCATCTGTCTCGCGATCTCAACTTGAGCCTGGTCAATGGTCTCAGCGGGGCAGACCGGACACATAATCATACCGTCTATGCCCTGGGCCTCCTTTTCGTTGAAGGAACCAGCACCAGGCTGAGGAGTCTGGGCCTGGAGTGTACCTAACTGGACAACCGACAACGCAGCGCACAACAAGAGAGCAGCTAGGAGAAAACCAGTCTTAGAAACGAGCGTGGTCTGAAGGTGGGGTGGTATGGAAGGTCTCATATCTCAACCGGAGCCAAAAGCGCGGCCCCAATGCGCTCCGGACTATGCTATGCGGGGCCGTTTACTTGGGCAACGAGCGGATGAATTCGGCAATCTTTTCCCGGTCATCCTGGCTTAGCAGTTTACCAAACGGTGGCATAACTGATGTTGGCCCTAAAGGCCTGGCTATAGCTTTCAACGTGGATTCTATGACTACCACCGGCCTATTGGTGATGTCGGTGGGAACTATGGGCTCATAGCCGTAATTCTGGGTAATCTTTGCCAAAACAGGACCCGTACCCTTAGCATCCGAGCCATGGCACATCTGGCAATTAACCCGGTACAAATCAGCACCAGTATCGGTCACCACAGAGGCGGCAGCCGGGTAGAAAGCGACCGCTTCTGCAGCACCATTCAATCGGGGCGGTTCGTGGGACCGGTAAGACTGCTGATAGTGTTGCTCATAAAAGATATCCACCGGATAGGAACCTTGGGAGCAACCGAGCAAGACGATGCCGAATAACACCGCAACGCCAAAGAACCAACGCTTTAGTCCGCGCCTATCCCGTCCTGTCCTGAGCTGGTTAACAACAGACTGCTCAGAATATGATATCACCCGGTTAATCATTAGGCTCCCTGATTACGGACCACATCAACAGCGCCCGCCTGGGTGAGCAAGGTCTGGGTCTGGGTGAGCTGGTCTTCTTCGACGTTAACCAGAACGCCGATATAACCTTCTGTGATCCGGGTATCGTACAGGCCCTGCTTGAACGAGGGCAAACGAGACTCGAATATGATTCCGATGATAGTGAAGACTATGGCCGTGAGCATAGTACTCTCATAAGTAACAACAGCCATGGGAGGCAAGGACAATATCGGCTTCCCACCCTGAACAAGCGGGTAAGCCATCTGAGTCATCGACGTCAGCATGATGCCGCAAGTCAGGCCAATCAAAGCGCCTACGAATGGGAATATATAGAGCCGATGAGGCTCTTCTCGCTCTCCGAAGGCGCCCTCAGGATACGGAGCGTCCGTAAGAAAATCGTAGTCCGCTGGCGAAACGCCAGCCGCTTTTAGGGCGTCGCCGGCATCGGCGGCGTTATCAGCGGTTTCAAACAGGCCTAATATGGGTGCTTTGGCCATTTCAGTTCCCTCAAGATCTCTACTCTTATTAGTCTTCTCTAAACGTCGCCGGGACTGTAACCCGGCCGACCTTTATCTCTGTTCTAAGTATCTCGCCCTCTTTTATGTCATAGAGCGGGATCAAAGGCACCACTCTGGCAACGATAACCATGAGCATGGTGACTAGGAAAAAGGTACCAATAATTATGATCCATTCCACTGCACTCGGCGTGTAGGTGTACCAGTCAAAGGTCAGAAGTTGTTTGCGGGCTAAGCCGGGCACTATGATCAAGAACCGTTCCAGCCACATCCCTATGTTCACGAGGATACATGCGAGAGACATTATCCACAGGTTTCTCCGTGCGGACCTGCTCAACCAGATGGCGACTGGAGCGAAGTAGGTCACTCCCACGAAAATCATCATCCATATGTTCCATGGACTGACCATAAACTGGTAGTCCCTAACCGCTATCTCATCTGCTTCTCGACCGTAGAAGCCGAAAACGACTTCCATCACAAAGAAATAGAACCAGCCGGTGGCTACCACTATCAATAAGCGGGCCAAAGCATCGATGTGCTCATGCCGTATATAGTTCTGCCAACTGTAGATGTAGCGCAGGATTATCAGCACGAATGCTACAGCAGACACCCCAGAGTGGACCGCCCCCACAACAAAATAGGGAGCGAAGATGGTAGAGTGCCATGACTTAACCGACACTGCCATACCGAAGTCCCAAGAAACTATACTGTGCACTGAAACGAACACGGGGAGGATCAGTGCTGAAAGCAGAACTCCGGCGATGATCTGTAGCTTCCACTGCCTTGGGTTACCCTGCCAGCCCATGGCCAGCATCCCATAGATGCGGTGGCTCATGCCGGTGGTCCGGTCACGTAGCACGGCGAAGTCGGGAATCAACGCAACCAGTACGAACAATATGCTCGAGGTCAGGTAGGTGTAAACGGCACTGGGGTCCCAGACCAATGGTGTCCTGATATTTGGCCAGATACCACGGGCATAATCATAAGGCACAAAAGGCAGGGTGTAGATCCAGTAGACCGTACGCCAAGGGCGACCGGTATGAATCAGGGGCATGGTCATCGCTGTCATCAGCGAGAAGACAGTCAGAATCTCTGCTGCCCTAGTAGCAGGACGTCGCCATTCCGCCTTGGATAGACGCAGGATGGCCGAGAGCATCACCCCGGCATGGCTGATACCGATCCAGAAAACGAAGTTGGTGATGAAGAAACCCCACATCACCGGACGGTTCAGGCCGGTAACGCCGAAACCCTGGTTAATCATGAACCCAGCCGTGCTCATAGCGATAAGCACACCTATTCCCAACACGCTGATGGTGCCAAAGAACCACTTAGGCGAGTTCAGGATGCTGACCAACAGCTCCCTGTTTATCTGTCTAGATTGTAGTGGTGTGCCTTCCTGCATGATACTCCGCTGGAGTTTTAAGCCTTGGTTACTCGGGCTTGCCCAATATCAGATATTCGCCGCGGTGCAGCTTGCCCCACTTTTGATATAGTGCGCCTTCTTTCACTTCCCATAGCGACAAGACCGGCAGAAGTCTGGTGGCCAGCAGATAAACGAAGGCCGCCGCTGCAAGGCCTCCAATCACCATAAATACGTCCCAGACATCTGGGTAGACCGGTGACGGTACATGCTCAAAGAAGTAAGCATATATATCAGAACCGGGAGCGGCGTTCGCCGACCCGACAAAGATCCTGATGTTGAACATTATCCCACCGATGATCAGTAGGCTCCCCGCCAAGGCCGGGCCCCAGTCGCTGCGGCGTACTGGGTTCCAGATCAGCACCGCGAACGGTAGTACGAAACTGAAAGCCAAGTTAAGCAGGAAAATGATCGCGTAGGTGTCAGTTATCAAGTATTTGATTATGTTCTGTTCTACTTCCAGCCGGCCATACCAGAAGGTTATGAAGAACGCGAACAGGTGATAGATCCAGAGTAAAGTGATACCGAGCATGACCTTACTGGCTGACCAGAATGTCGATTTGCCGATGTATCCATCGTAACCACCGAATCTTCTCAGTATAAACAGCGTTACAAGGACCGCTCCTAACCCCATATGTAGACTAGTGAGCGTGTATATAACCGGGAATATGGAATCTTTCCAGCCCGGGATCAAGCTCTGTGCATAGTCTGAACTGATCACGAATTGCATGAAAATCAACGTCATGAAGTAGAAAGCACCGAGCAATGCTAGTCCGGCTTTCTGGGCATTCCACTGTTTCTTGGTGCCATACCAATTACCTGAGAGCTTGCTGTAGAGCGTGCGCCTGAAGCCAGTGGCCGTGTGGCGAGATTCCGCCATATCCGGCATCGCTGACAGCCAGAGGATGAAGAGTGCGGTCACTACTAGGCCAGCCACGCCAACTAGGTCCCAGGCGTGGGGTGAGCCTATGGGCGCTTCGAACCAGATCGTTCTTCTGACCGCCAGTTCACCCTCGATCAGACCGCCGACTGCATCTGGATTGCCGATGGGCGGTAGCAGCAACATCAGAGGGATGAACAACAAGATATTCAATATCCCGGCGATAGCGAATAACTCTGAGACTCGAGACAACGGACGGCGCCAATGGCTCTTGGTGAACCGGAAGGCTACTGCGGCCAACGGAGCTCCACTGGTGACCATGAACACCATGGAGAAGACCGAAAGGTAATAACCCCAAGCACTTATATCATTGAACCCATCGTCAGCCGCACGGGCTACAAAGCCCACGATGCCGAGAATGAATAAGATTCCAGTCACCACCAAAGCCATCGTCAGCGGCCTAGGTGAAGACTTGGTCTTTTCCGTAACCTCGCGGCTCATCACCGAGACATCTGGGAAAACCCACAAGCCGGCGTGTTGGCCGTGTCCTTTTGGTTCGGTAGCCGCCATCTATCTAGACCTTTTCCAACGGGAATGCATCGACTTTCTTCAGGTAGATAACATTGGGCTTGGTACCAACCTCTTCGAACAACCGGTAAACGCGAGTGTGTTCTTCATCAACATGCCCACCGTGATGGCGAGTCTCGATCTGCTCGTTAGCTTCCTCGAAAATCTCTTTCACAGGACTAGTGTCGTCATGTTGGTCAGCGAACATCAGCGCATTCGTTGGGCAGGACTGGACGCAGGCAGGCATGTAGTTGCCTTCTTTCATGCGTTTGCTATCCAAGTTTCGGTCGCCGGCGGGAATCCGCTCGCCAGTCAAAGGCTCCAATCCCCTTCTTTCAACGTTCACCTCACCCCGGCGCAGGCGCTGCACACAGAAGGTGCATTTCTCCATGATTCCCCTAGTCCGGATGGTCACGTCGGGGTTCAGCTGGTTGCGCAACCGGTTCGGCCATTGAGGTTCCCAGTAATTGAACATCCTAACTGTGTAAGGACAGTTGACCGAGCAGTAGCGGGTGCCGATGCAGCGGTTGTAGACCTGAACGTTCATGCCTTCGTCGTTATGGTAGGTGGCGAACACCGGGCAGACCGGCTCACACGGCGCGTTTTCACAGTGCTGGCACAGGATCGGTATGAACCTAGCTTTTACGTTCGGGAACTCTCCTTCCCAGTAACGCTCGATGCGGATCCATTGATAGGCCCGGCGTTGCTGGTAGAAAGACTTAACGTTGATGGGGATGTTGTTCTCTGCTTGGCAAGCAACAACACACGCCTGGCACCCAGTGCACTTGTCCAGGTCCACTACCATTCCCCATTTATGATTTGCTCGTTGAGTTACCATCGATTAACCTATCTTTGCCTCTCGACTGATCCGTCCGGCGCCTTTAGGCGTTCTCCGGTGCAATGGTTTTGATTATCTCTTCAGAAGGCATCAGTCCAATCTCCACAGCCCGGGCATCGCCCTCTAGTTTGGAGATACTAACGCTCTCCCCTGTCTTGGACACCCGGACCGTCGTCCCCGCCCAAGCCAAAGACCCGGTACCGTTGACCGTTGTAGTTTCGAGGATATCCATAACATTTGCGCTTTCATTTCCAGGGCGTTCGGTAGCGTAGTCTGAGCCGTGCTTCCGGCCCTGCCCAAAAGGAACACTTACGGTGTGCGGAGGCACTGCCGGAGTTGGATATGCGATAGCCCTTATGGAATCCTTGGAAGACTCTATTCTGAGTATGTCTCCCTCTTTGACTCCCAATCTGTTTGCTATTGTGTCGTTCAACTCTACCCATGTCTGCCATGTTACGGTTGACAACGGATCCGGCGCGGCTTGGAGCCACGGTAGGTGGCCGTTGTATCCGTCCAACAGAGTGTTATGAGCAAAGGGCACCAGGTAGAAAGAATCAGAACCAATTGAAGCAGTTCCAATCCCATTAAATTCAGGCCCTTTCTCCTTGGCCACGATGGTCCTAAGCAAGCCATCTGCCGGTTTAACCGTGGTTGGTCCATGCCGGAGTTCGTCCCACCAACCACCGCGGCTCAGCATGTTGTTCCAGAACTCATCAGCACTTGCAGCTTCGATGGAGCCCCTGTTCATGTTGAACAGGGCATCAGAGCCTTCCCGCAGCATCGCCTTGAAGTTAGCCCAAGGCAGATCTGACTCTTTGCCCAGCTCTTGGGCCATAGTAAGCAGAACATCCGGAAAACTCATCGGGTCGAGGTCAAACAGCGGGTTGACCACCGGCTGTTGCAGGCCAACCACTTGATATCCAGGCCCGGGCTCAGAGATGTCATCACCCCAATCTTCCAAAGAGACTCTATCGGGCAGAACCAAATCGGCCATGGCACTTGTGTCGTCTATGAACGGCGAGAAGCTAACTACAAATAAGTCATCGGCCTCGGCAATCGCCTCTCTGAGTTGCAGGGAATCAGGTAGCCCGTGCACCGGGTCTGCGCCGTGGAGCATCAATAGCTTTGTCTGGCCGGTTCGTATCTGCTCGGTCACACGAGTCCAGTCATCCAAGCTTCCAACGACGCTGGAGCTCGGTACGTCGGCCCAGGGGCTGGGCGGGTTGAACTTAAGCCCACCTTTCTTACCAGCAGAGCCTACCAAGTGGTTCAGGGCATAGATTGCTTCCAAGTTGAATAAACCGTTGCTCTGAGCGCCAGCCGATCCGCCTCCGATCGCGATGCTGGGCTGCCTGGCGGCGAACTTCCGGGCCAAGTCTTTCAGAAACTCCGCTGGATTACCACCGGTCATCTCTGGGGTCAGTCCAGCACGCTCGGCCACAACTTCAGGGCGATAAGCGTTCAAAATGTCTGCGCCGCCACCTAGCAATGAGGCAACATCCACGCCATCGGCTTGTAGATCCTCAGAAACAATCACCTGGGCTAGGCTCAGCGCTATCTGGCCTTCTTGGCCAGGCCGCACCCACAACCATTTATCGGCGTTGGCCGCGGTCATGGAGAACCGGGAGTCTATCTGGTAGAACATCCCCCGGTCCCGGTGTTCCCCTTGCCGGAACTCACCATACCCACGTCCAAAGCGGGTGGGAGAGACCCACGTGGATAGGAAATCGGCCCCGAAAGACAGTATGAACTGACTGTTTTCCAGGTCCAAGTCAGGCAGAGAGTCTTGGTCAAAAACGTTCTTAATCGCCGCCCGGTAGGTGTTATTGTCGATGGCCTCAAAGCCGAGGCGCTCCCCTCCAATGGCAGTCGCGAACCTGTCGGCCAAGACGGCCATGTGGCCACGCAGAGGCGCAGTGATCATTACGGAGGACGAGCCGTTGGTCTGAAGAGCGTCTTTCAGCGTGTCCATTCCGTTGGGGAGCCAATTCACAGGCAGAAACTGACCGGAACCCCGGGGGCCGCTACGCCGCAGCGGCGCGGGAATGCGGTCGGGATGGTAAAGTGCCTGGAGACCCGCCTCGCAGCGGGCGTGAATCTTACCTTCGTTGGTCGGGAAGTACGGGTTACCCTGAATCATCTTCGCCCGGCCTTCCATCACCCGAATGACGATACCTTCGCAAGACGGGCAGGTACGACACAGGCTGGCGTACCAGTTATCGTTTCCTCGGACCAGATCTTCCGGCAGTCGGGCAGAGCTCTGGACCTGCAGTTCTCCTTCACGGATGCCAAAGCCCTCACAGGCTACGGCTCCCACCGCGCCCAAGCCGGCCCAAGCAAGGAAATTTCGCCTGGTTAGTTTCATCTACCTTTGACTCTGTTTAGCATCAAGATTCGTTACTTGTGGCAGGTCGTGCAATCGGTCGGCGCATTGTTCACGCGGTGACAGTCGAGGCAGGTGCCCATCTTGAGTGACTGACCGGTTTTGGGTTGCACTTCGGTTTTGTTACCAACGTCACCATGACAGATCGTGCACGTCTGAGCAACATCTGGCATTTGGGTCAACTCTTCGCCGTTGATTCCGTATTTAACGGGAATCTCATTGTCGGTGAAGTACCTGATATGGGACTCATGTATAAAACGGACATGATCTGGAAGGCGGTGCACACGCTCCCAGTCAATCGGGGTGTCAGTGTCGAAAGCTGTTCTTACTTTTTCGATCTCTGCTTGAGCGGCAACGGTCGCACCGTCGATATTCTTGTGGCAGAAGAGGCAAGTTTCTACAGCAGGTACTGTAGCGGCCTCTCCTTTAGTTACGTTCCGGTGACAGAATTCGCACTGAATGTTGTTGTCTGCGACGTGGACAGTATGAGGGAAAGCTACCGGTTGTGCCGGAGCGTTGCCTAGACCGAACGGAGGGTTTGAGAACCAAGATATGAGAAGAACGATGACGACAAACCCCAGGACCACCGTCACAACCCCGCCAGCAACCAACAGGGGTATCATTTTTGGGTTTGGCATCATTTAGTTAGTAATTCTGTGCATCAGATCAATCTGTATGGAATCAGTCATCGTATAGAGGCTAGGACGAGACCAGCTAAATGAGTAGTCGGTCGTAAATCGCTTTGACATCAAGCTGAGCATTGATGCCTAGAATCAGAATCACCGCCGCAGCGACGAACAACAAGGCTGCGATGCCCGTTAGGGGAATCCGCAGTTTCTGGGTAGACTCGGGAAGTTGGCCAGTGTTTACCATAGATGGGATTACCGCGTGGGCAGTCAGCAATGTGAGGCCGAAAGTTACAACGAGTGGGAAATAAATCCAGAGCCACTGAAGGAACATGTGGATGTTATTCCACTCAACACTCGTTAATGCCCTTGGGTCTTCCAACATTAATTCCCGGCGTCATCTGAAATTGCTAAGTTTTACGGGCGGATTTCCCGAATGCTCCCGCGCGCAAAAAAACCTCTGGTCAGAGGCCAGGTGAAAAATATCACACCGCCAAATACGTGTCAAGCGATTCCAGCTTCAGTTAGGCCCGTTTGTAGGCTCAATCAACCACCAACAAGACTTCTAGAAACGGCGGTGCCTGGGATTAGCTCCCAAAGAAAAGCACCCAAGCGGCCAGCCATGCGGGGTAACCAATAGTGATCGTTGTTTGGTCGCTTTGGGCCATCTAATATCTGACGGTTACCCCGGTTGGTTGTCGCGGTACCAATCGACAATCTCTGACCCGGTGGCAGCCCAGACTTCCTCATGACCCATGACGTACCCCAAAGCTTCTTCTAGGTACCCGATACGGAAGGGTTGTCCGATCAGCCACGGGTGCAGATTAATCGTCATTAGGCGCCCGTTGGAGGCACCATCCTGATACATGGCGTCGAATCCGTCTCTCAATGATTGCGCGAAGCGGTCGATGGTCACACGGCGGTTAGACATGGTGAACAAGTCATCCATCTCCAACATGGTCGGCAACGCGGTCAGGCCGTCCCTCATGGGGTAGGGTTGCTCATCGTTCACCCAGTCGCACACGTAATCGAATCCAGCCTGACGCAATAGATCAGGTGTCCGTTCCGACTCACCATAGTCGGTGCCAGACCAACCCCGTGGCTTCTTTCCAGTGGCCTTTTCGATGATATTCATGGAAGACCGAATGAAGATGGTTTCGGCTTCCACTGACATATTTCCGGAGATCATCTGGCTACCAGAAACTCCGTGAGCCATGATCTCGCAGCCGCGGTCGAGGCAGTGTTTCACTAAGTATGGGTAGTGCTCGGCAGTCTGGGCATCCATAGCCACGGTGGCATCAATGCCAAGCTTCTCCAACACGTCCAGCACTCGAAATACACCGACCCGATGGCCGTATTCGCGGTGGGAGAACCGGGGATAATCCGGAAAGGGACGCACCCCTAGCCCCCCCGCTTGGTCGGCGCTGAAGCTCCCCTCCGGCAACTCCCATTCAGTGTGTTCCAGGGTAACTATCGCGCACAACGCGACCCTGGCGTTGTTGGGCCAGCTAAGTTTGCCTCGGGTGGATATGGGAGACCAGTCGTGGTGGGGGTGGTCCATCCCTTGTCGTCGTTCTGCGGGCATATAATGCGTCTCCCGTCAGGTCGAATTCTAACTTTAGACCCTGTACTGCTTGGCGTGGTCAACCGCCTGGTCATAGTAATTATCGATGTAATATTCGGCGATGTCGTCGGCGGTGGTCATCCAAATGTCGCTATGCGACGTTATATAACTCAGAATCTCGTCCAGGTACTTGATGCGATGAGGCTGGCCGATCAAGAACGGATGGAGGGCGATGCACATCACCCGACCACTCTCGGCGCCCTCTTTATAAAGTTGGTCGAACTGACGCTTGCAGATCTCTGCGAAGTAATCGGCTTCGTAATTGACCCGGAACAGTGGCGAGTCGTTCAACTCAATCGAATATGGGACGGATACAAGTTTTCCTGACTCAACGTTGATGGGCACTGGCTGGTCGTCGTGCATCCAATCCGTGTGGTAGATCAGGCCGGCCTCAGTCATCAAGTCAGGGGTACGGGTTGTGCCAGAGATGGCAGGGCCCAGCATTCCTTTCAGTTGTTTGCCGGTCTGCCGCTTCAGGGTTTCTACATTGTCCCGGTAAAATTCCCGCTCCTCTTCTTCTGTGTAGGCGTATAAATATCGGGTGTTGTAGATGCCGTGGCTCATGTAATCCCAGTCACGTTCCACCATGGCATCTCGAATCTCTGGGAAGTGCTCAAGAACAGCTAGGTTAAGGGATACGCAACTGCGAATCTTGTATTGGTCCAGGACCTCCAGCATCCTCCAAAACCCTACCCGGTTCCCATAATCGCGGTAGGAGTACTGCTGAACGTCGGGGTACGGTGTGCGCGGCCATGGGTCACGTGGACCGTGTTTGATGGGCATATAC
>CAJWGH010000009.1 GCA_913031095.1 uncultured Chloroflexota bacterium
AACGGTAAAAGCGTTCGCCAAGTTCGGCGAGCACTTAGGCCAGGCGTTCCAGATCAGGGACGACTACCTAGGGATTTGGGGGGATCAGGCCACCTTGGGCAAAGCCACAGGCAACGATATTCGCCGGCGTAAGAAGTCCTATCCGGTGGTCTTTGCTTTGGAACAAGCCAGCGGTCGGGCCATGGCAGACCTGCTCCGAATCTATGAGCAGGAGGAACTGCAAGAGGACGACGTGCAGCGGGTTTTGGCTGTCCTCAATGAAGTCGGCGCCCAGGAAAATGCTCAACGCCTCACAGAAGCTGCAGCGGCACAGGCCTTGGAGGCTTTGAAGCCTGTTTACTTGCCCGATTGGGCGCGAACAGAAGCTGAAGAATTGGTCGACTTTCTCGCCAGAAGGGAATACTAGCCCTTATAATTCACTATTGTTCTCGATGCTTACTCATCAAAATCCGCTGACCGCTAAGGTTTTTACTATATGGCTACTCCAACAAAAGACAGCGCAAAGAACGACAAAAAGGCTAAACGACCTTTTGAACTCTCCACCCGGCTCGCGGGTTACCTATTAAAGAACAAGCTCAGAGGGCGAAAACGATTTCCGCTGGTGACCATGCTTGAGCCGCTTGAGATGTGCAACCTCGCTTGTATCGGCTGCGGACGCATCCGAGAGTACAAGCCGGTTTTGGACAAGATGATGCCCGTGGAGGAAGCTCTGGCCGCTGTCCGCGAGTCGGGAGCTCCTATCGTGTCCATTGCCGGAGGAGAACCCACCATCCACCCAAGGATAGACGAGATTATCAACAAGCTGATCGAGGAGAAGTATTTCGTCTACTGCTGCACAAACGGCTTACTATTGGACCGGGTAATGGACAAAATTCCGCCTTCCAAGTACCTATGCTGGGTTGTCCATCTGGATGGGATGGAAGAGAAGCACGATGAGTCAGTAGACCGGGCCGGAGTCTTCAAAAAGGCCATGGAAGCAGTCCAGTCGGCCCTGAATCGGGGTTACCGGGTCTGCACCAACTCAACGGTGTTCCGCACAAGCGACATAGACGATCTATCGGAGATGTTCCGCTTGGTTGCCGACCTCGGGGTAGAGGGGTCAATGATTTCCCCAGGGTTCGATTTCGAAGACGCGCCCGACCAGGACATGTTCCTGACTCGGCAAGAGTCCCATGACCTATTCAAACAATTACTGGCGCCGGAACAATCGGAAGGCGCAACTTTCTATAACAACCCCCTCTATCTGAATTTCCTAAAGGGGGAACGGGAATACCAGTGCACGGCTTGGTCCAACCCCACTTACACGGTGATGGGATGGAGGAAACCCTGCTACCCACTGGCCGACGAGCATGTTGAACACGTCAAAGAACTTTTCGACCAAGATATCTGGGACAGGTACGGGGTAGGCAAAGATCCACGGTGCGCCAACTGCATGATGCATTGCGGCTTTGAGTCCGCGACTATATTCCAAGCTCTGAAGACACCCAAGGATTGGGCCACTTTGATCAAGTCGGGAGCCGCCCACAAGGGCGGTATCACCGCTGCCTAAGGAATAAGGGTCAAAAAACTTGTTGATTGTTGCCTCTAGCATGGAGCAAGAATTGATCGGTCTTCGCCGAGAGATACACGACATCGAGGACGCAACTGGGCTTCATCCACCGGTTGACTTTCGAGTAATTGGAGTCGGTCCGGAGCGGTCAGGCTCAACATTGGTAACGATACTGCAACGGAAAGAGTCCAACGTCGACGGGGTGCTCGTCTTGGGAGTTGCGGGGGGGGTTGATCCGGATTTGGAAACAGGGGATCTCTTGTTAGCGGATCGCTACGCCCTTCAAAACGGTGCTGCCCAAGGTGCAGGCCAGGCCATCCGCCCCGACGCCGGGATGTTCCAGTCAGCCCAGCAGGCGGCTCTCAATCTCTCGGTTCCCGTATTCGACGGCGGATCGCTAACCGTCGACCATCTGGTTGTGGATCCCCAAGAACGCGAAGAACTTCGCACTCAATATCAGATACACAGCGTCAATATGGAAGACTACCGGGCGGCAGAGGCGGCGCGGCAATCGGGAGTGCCGTTCTTGTCCGTGAGAGTCGTCTTGGACACGGCTAGTCAGAGCTTGCCGGGCTATCTGCCGGGGTTGGCCAGATCGCCCTACAAAGTGATGACCAACGTGCTGCTCATGCCCTGGCGCATCCCCACCATGCTGAGGCTCAAGAAGCAGCTGCATCTCTGCCAGGCTGTCTTAACCAATTTTGGTATGTCATATCTGAGAGCAACCGGAGTTGTCGGAAACGGCGGCTAGGTGCGATCTCTTCTAACATCCGGAATAATAACCGAGTTGAAATTATGAATGTGCTTGTCACCGGCGCAACTGGGTTTATCGGAGGTAACCTGGCCCGCGAACTTTGGCGGAGGGGTGACGAAGTCCGGGCATTGGTCCGCCCGAACAGCAACAAGTTAGCAATAGAAGGCACTGGGATCATCCGAGTGGATGGCGACATCCTCGACCGGGCGTCGGTTAAACGGGCTGTTAAGGGCTGTGAAGCGGTTTTCCATGTAGCCGCGGCCTACACTTTCTGGTCCAAAGACCCTGCTGGGGTGTTCAGAACCAACGTGGAAGGAACTGTAAACGTGCTCGAAGCGGCGCGAGAAGCAGGGGTATCTCGAACGGTGTATACCAGCACCGTTGGGACCATCGGCATCCCGAAAGACGAGTTGGGAACTGAGGACACAACCATCGATCCTGAGTCAATCCACGGTCACTATAAGGGCTCGAAGTTCCAGGCGGAACGGAAAGCGATGGCCATCGCTGCAGATGGAATGCAACTAGTAGTCGTCAACCCCACAGCACCGGTGGGGCCGTGGGATGTTAAGCCCACGCCCACGGGTAAGATTGTATTGAATTTCCTTCGCCGAAAGATCCCCGCGTATCTGAAAACAGGGATGAATCTCGTGGACGTGGCAGACGTCGTTGAAGGCCACATCCTGGCACTGGAGAAAGGGAAATCCAGTGAACGGTACATCCTAGGTAACCGGAACGTGAGTTTGAAGGAAATTTTTGAAATATTGAGCAACCTGACCGGCCTACCGGCACCAAGAATAAGAGCTCCTTACTGGTTGGTGGTTGGCGCCGGCTACGCTGACCAGTTCGTTGAAGGCGCTCTATTTCGGCGCGAACCCACCATACCAGTGGAAGGAGTCTTAGCGTCCAAGACTCCAGCCTACGTGAGCTGCGAAAAGGCTGTCAGGGACTTGGGACAACCCCAGCGACCCATCGAAGACGCATTGAAACAGGCGGTAGACTGGTTCACTGACCATGGGTATATAGAGGGAACACTGCTGAAAGACCAGAACACTATAGGGTAGCGATAGTGGTCCAACTGAAAAATACACAGCTCAAACAGGCAGTGGACCGCGCTGTGAAGCGGTCTCAGGACTATTTCCGCCGGACGCAACACCCAGAGGGGTACTGGTGGGGCGAATTAGAGTCCAACCCCTCTATGGAAGCCGAATACCTGATGCTGAACTATTTCACTGGCCGAAATGACCCGGATCGCTGGCAGAAGATCTGCAATTACATCCTGAACAAACAGCGGCCCGATGGCTCCTGGGGGCAGTATTATGAAGCGCCCGGGGATATCAGCACGTCTACCGAATGCTACTTCGCTTTGAAATTGGCCGGACATTCTCCGAACTCGGAGCCTCTGCAAAAGGCCCGTGAGTTCATCTTGTCCAAAGGAGGGATACCCAAAGTCCGGGTTTTCACCAAGATTTGGTTGGCATTGTTCGGACAATGGGACTGGAAAGGCACTCCCAACATGCCGCCAGAGATGATTTTCCTCCCGTCATGGGCACCTTTCAACATTTACGACTTTGCCAGTTGGGCCCGCGCGACGGTGGTGCCCATGCTAATTATCTTGACCCGCCAGCCCCACTGTCTGGTCCCCGAATCAGCCAACATCGACGAACTCTTCCCTGCCGGCCGAGAGGGTACCGATTACACCAAGCCCAAGCCCACTGGAAGATTCGGTTTGGGGAAAGCCCTGTGGTGGGCCGACAAACTGGTTGGGTTATACCAACGACTGCCGATACAACCTTTCAGGGGTTTAGCTGAGCGCAAGATCATTCGGTGGCTATTAGAACACCAAGAAGCCGATGGCTCCTGGGCCGGAATCCAACCACCGTGGGTCTATTCCTTGATCGCACTGCATACCCTGGGCTATGGACCAGAACATGAGGCGGTGAAAAAGGGCTTTGAGGGTTTCGAAGTGTTCACATTGGAAGATGATGAAAAGTGCAACGTACAGGCCTGCATTTCTCCTGTCTGGGATACCTGTATCGCCCAGTTGGCCTTGCTAGATTCAGGTCTGGCGCCCGATGACCCAATGGTGCAGTCCTCCGCCCGCTGGCTCATGGACAAGCAGATATTCACCGGAGGCGACTGGCAAGTCCGGGCCAAGAGCACCCGCCCTGGCGGATGGTCATTCGAGTTTGATAACCTGCTGTACCCAGACATAGATGATGCGTCCATCGTTGTCATGGCCATGGATAAGGTTAAGCTTCCAGAGGCTGAAGAGATCCGCCGAAACGGCTCCATACGGAGGGGCGTGGAATGGATGTCGGGGATGCAATCTAAGAATGGCGGGTGGGCGGCCTTCGATAAGGACAACAATAAGAAGTACCTGACTAAAATACAATTCTCTGACTTTGGCGAGACCCTTGACCCCCCCAGTGTGGACGTCACCGCCCACCTTTTAGAGATGTATGGTCGCTTGGGATACACCAAAGACGACCTTTTAGTCTCCCGCGGCTTTGAATACGTAATCAGCGAGCAAGAAAAGGATGGGTCTTGGTTCGGACGCTGGGGTGTGAATTACATCTACGGATGCGGAGCCGTGCTGCCTGCTTTGGAAGCTATCGGCGAAGACATGTCTCAGCCATACATCCGACGGTGCGTAGACTGGCTGGTGGCCCATCAGAACGATGACGGCGGCTGGGGCGAGAGCTGCGGGTCCTACGTGGACCCGGCACTCCATGGAGTCGGGCCCAGCACCGCGTCGCAGACTGCCTGGGCATTGCTGGGGTTGGTCTCAGCTGGTGAGCATGGATGCGAAGCTGCCCAGAAAGGTTTATCCTACCTGGCCGAGACCCAACAGGATAACGGTACGTGGGACGAGCCATATTTCACCGGCACCGGGTTTCCTGGTTACGGGATTGGGGAGCGTCTTATAACCCTGCCAGATTACGGGGAAACCAGCTACCAAGGGTTGGATATGCCGGCCGGATTTATGATTAACTACCACCTGTACCGCAACTACTGGCCTCTCCTGGCTTTGGGAAGGTATTCTCAGGCCAGATGCTGACGGCATTAGGCACAGGGACGCAAACTTACAGAAACGAATTTGGGGCACACATCTAAGGGGAGTCTCCAATATGAAAACCAAGTCCTTCTGCAAGCGGGTAAAGACCAAGTGCGCACCGGAGTTCATAGACATCACTGACTGGGTGGCCGAATGCGTCACCGAATCAGAGATCGCGAATGGCTTCGCAGTGGTCTATTCCAAACACACCACAGCGGCGGTCAAGATCAACGAAAATGAACCGCTGTTGTTGGATGACATGGCTGGCTTCCTGGAGAAGCTATTCCCCAGGCACCACAGCTACCAACACAATAACTTTGAGATTCGTACCGTCAACATGAACGAGGACGAATCTCCCAATGGCCACGCCCACCTGCAGCACTTGTTACTGGGCACCAGCGAGACCGTGCCCGTAATCGACGGCACGATGCAGTTCGGCACCTACCAGAGCATATTCTTCATCGAGCTCGACCACCCCCGCCATCGTGAGGTCATGGTCCAGGTAGTCGGCGAATAAGTTAGTCCATAACCATCGGCCCTGACCATAAACTCCCCGTGGTCTGGACCCAGCTCTATCTGCTGGCGTGCCCTTCAACTATCAAGGTTTGTAATAAAATTTAAAAGTTCTCCACACCCTTGTTATACGGTAGAGTTATGCAATCTTCCACTACTAACCCAGCGTTAGACTTGGAGTCGGCGTACGAGGCCTGTCGGACCATCACCCGCCGGGAAGCCAAGAACTTTTACTACGCCTTTCTAACTCTCCCCGCCACCAAACGACGTGCAATATATGCCGCCTACGCATTCTGCCGACACTGCGACGACTCGGTGGATGAAGAAACTTCCACCGACGCCAAACTTAAAGCGCTCGCTGAACTACAAGCCAACTTGAACAGCATCTATTCGGGCGGCGCTTCCAGTCCGGTTTACGTGGCGTTGGCCGACGTTGCACACAACTACGACATTCCCCAAAAATATTTCCAAGAAGTAATCCTGGGGGTGGAGAGCGACTTGGTCAAAGACCGCTTCCAGAATTTTGAAGAACTGAAGGACTACTGCTACCGCGTGGCCTCGGTTGTTGGTCTGATCTGCTTGCAAATCTTTGGGTACAAGGACGATGACGCCAAAAAATACGCCGTGGACCTAGGCCTGGCCATGCAACTGACCAACATAATCCGTGACGTCCGGGAAGACCTGGACATGGGACGGGTCTACCTGCCTCAAGACGAACTGGCCCAGTTTGGCTATACAGAAGAAGACCTCAGGAAGGGAGTGCGTAATGAGGCGTTTCTCGAACTCATGCGGTTCCAATCCCAGCGGGCCCGAACGTATTTCGACCGGGGGTTCAAACTGCTACCTTATCTTTCCCGTCGGTCCAGGGCTTGCCCGGCTGTTTTGGGGGCGTTGTATTCCAGAGTATTAGGCCGTATCGAAGCTTCAGGCTATGACGTTTTAGAGTCCCGAATCTCTCTGAACAAGGCGGAGAAGATCGGTATAACGGCCAAGACCTGGCTCGGCAGTATGTTGCCGCTCCCTTCAACCCTCCGGTAACCTCTGTCTCAGACTTTTGGGCCGATCTCATGACCGGCCATCCGGCGGGATAAGATGGAGCAACAAAAAAAGATAGTAGCTGTGACCGGCGCCTCCGGCTATGTTGGAACCAAACTTCTGGAACAGCTGGAGCAGGAGACCAGCCTCAAGAAGCTGGTGGCGTTCGACGTCAATCCTCTCCCCCTACCGGTCCACAACATTGCCTTCTACCGCAAGAACGTCTCTGACCCCATCCACGATGAGCTGAACGACCAAGGCGCGACGACCCTCGTGCACCTTGCGTTCAACGCCCGTCGAGGCGCCAACCGGCGCGAGATCTCTGAGATTCACAACGAGAACCTAGAAACCCTCCGAGCAGTAATGGCTTCATGTGTTATCGCACGAATCACTCACTTGGTTTACGTCAGTTCCCACACAGTCTACGGGGCGCATAGCGACAACCCGATTCCCATCGCCGACGACGCCGCAATGCGTGCTTCGCCCAACTTTCCATACGCTCATGACAAGCTCCAGAGTGAGATAGCATTGGAGGAATTCGCACGGGCACAAGAAGAAGTCAAGGTAACCGTGCTTAGGTCTTGCACCGTGTTGGGGCACGGCGCCGACAACCTAGAAACACAGGCTTTCTTCCGCCCTTGGTTGTTCGGAGTAATGGACTACAACCCGCCGTTGCAGTTCGTCTATGACAGTGACTTGGCCAGGGTCATGTCGATAATCATTCAGCGGGAGATTCCAGGCACCTTTAACGTCGCTGGCGATGGCATAGTCCGCTACCATGAGATATCCAAAATCATCAAGAGCAGGTTCGTCAACTTGCCGCCATTCATGGTCTACCCACTGACGCGGTTGCTCTGGGGGCTTCGCTTGCAAAGGGAAATGACCTCCGCCGGGCTAGACCAAGTGCGCTGGCCCATATTGATGAGTACCAGCAAACTGCACAAGGCCACCGGCTACCGCTTCTGGCATACGGCGCTGGACGCATTGACCGCCTTTGCCAATTCGGCCTATCTCTACAAAGACGATATCTCTTTCTGACCGGCTTCTCGAGGGACTCATGACCCAACCGATCAAATTGGTCATCGATACCGATCCGGGTGTTGACGACGCCATAGCCATTCTGATGGCCCTTGCCGCCCCTCAGGTAGATGTCGTAGGTCTGACCTCAGTGGGCGGCAACGTGCCGCTGGCCCGCACAACCCGCAACGCACTAGCACTGCTTCAAACCGCGAGTCGTGGAGGTATCCCGGTTTCCAAAGGTGCATCGCGTCCGTTTCGGGGCAAGTTCAAATACGCACCCCAATTCCACGGCCCGGGAGGCCTGTCCCGCCGCTTGCCCCAGCCTGTAATCAGGCACATAAACCAAGGAGCCGTCTCATTTCTACACGATCAGTTAACCCGAGAACCCGGCAAAGTCGTGTTGGTGGCCCTAGGGCCATTGACCAACGTGGCCCGACTACTAAGGGAGCACCCGTACGCATTGGAGCAGGCCAAGAAGATCGTGGTGATGGGAGGTTCAGTAAACGCACCAGGCAACGTGACTCCTCACGCAGAGTTCAACACTTACTCCGACGCAGTGGCCGCGGATATTGTTTTTTCCAGTGGTTTGCCAATCACGTTGGTAGATCTGGCGGCCTGCCGTCAGGTAGGAGTCAATCGAAAGCAGGCGTTCGGGTTACACTCCGGACACCTGTTAGGCCAGCTGACCTTGGACTTACTACAGGGCTGGTTCAAGAAAGACCCGAGCAGGCAGCGGTTCGAGTTCTATGACCCGTTGGCAATGGCGATCGCTTTGGACCCGACCGTCGCCACCGTAACGAAGATAGACCTTGACGTTAACCTTGAAGGGAACGAGTTCTGGGGGGCTACTTCCGAGACGGGCGGGCGTGGTGAGATAACACTCCTAGAGGACGTGTACGCCCCGCTATTCTTTAGGTCTCTAGAAGAGCTGTTGGAGTTGAAGGGTCTGCCAACTGGCTAATGACAGGCTCCCATCAATTTGCTAGCGAGCGCAGCTTCTACCGCATCCTAACCTTCTGCCTCGCTAGGGGGACTTGCGTCTTTCTTTTGTTAGCTTCTGGCTAGAGCTGCTGCTTCGCGCACCCTGGGAATCAACTCTTTGCCCCAGTCTATGGTGTCTTGGAGGGGATCAAAGCCGCGTATGATGAACGCCGAAGCTCCTGCCTGATGGTAAGCAAGAAGCGAATCGGCTACCTGTTCGGCAGTACCTACCAAGCAAGTAGTGCTTCCAGCTGCCCCGGTAGTCGCGGCAATTGGCATCCAGAGACGTTTGTCGTGAACATCTCCCTTGGCTGCAAAGTCCAACAACCGCCGTGACCCTTCGGACTGAAGCCTCGCCGGCTTACCGGGTCCGATCGTGCTTCCTACGGACGATTTTACCCGGTCGAGTATCCCTCGGGCCCTCTCCCATGCTTCCCCTTCCGTGTCTCCCAATATAGGTCTGACAGAGACACTAAAGCGTATGTCTCGGTTATATTTGGCAGCCCGCTGTCGGATATCGCCGATTTGGCTTCTTATAGACTCTAGTGGTTCACCCCAGAGTGCATAAACGTCCGCCCGCTTCGCACCGACCTCTTTGGCTACGTCAGAAGCGCCGCCAAAGTAGAGTGGGACGTGAGGTTTTTGATGAGTGCGGACTTCACTGAGGTTCTGTTCAAACCGATAGAACTCACCTTCGTAATCGAAGGGTGAGGTCTCAGTCCAGACCCGGCGCAGCACATCCATGAACTCGTCACTTCGCCGGTAGCGGGCATCGTGGTCTATCCAGTCGCCATCACGCCGCTGTTCCACGTCGCTGCCCCCGCTGATGATATGCAAGGAGATACGACCGCCGGTAAGTTGGTCAAGGGTGGCGGCCTGCCGGGCAGCCAAAGTGGGCGCCACAAACCCTGGGCGGTGTGCGATGAGATAACCTAGAGTCTTAGTCTGGGAGGCTGCGTACCCTGCAACTCCGAATCCCTCTGCCGTCGCCGAGGAATAGCCAATCAGCACCTTATCAAACCCGCTGGCCTCGTGAGCTAAGGAGAATTCAGTGATGTAGTCTGGGTCTATACCAGAAGGAATCTCATCTGCAGGGTTGATCCCGCCGCCGAACAGGCTAACCGTCACACCCCTGGAGGAGTCGCGCTCCCGGTTAACGCCAATCATGCCGAGCATCTCTATTTCTGACATCTGACTGCTCCAGGACTATGTCCGCAGCGAATGGCGCGGCGGCGCGAATACAACGATGACACTTAGGTCTTCGGTGATAGAGTGGAACCGATGATCTACGTGGGCGCCCACGTAGATAACCGTGCCGGCGCCAACCTGCCGGTGTTCACCTGCCACTTCGATAGCTCCTGACCCGGACACGATGTAATAAATCTCATCCTCCGAGTGGGGAGTCTGCGGGTCTGTGGCCCCGGACTTCAAGACGTAGACGCCAACACTAAGACGGTCAGCCGCAAAAAATTCGTGGTAGAGGTCTCCACTCTCACGGTGGTCAGCTACAATCCGACACATATCGAATGCGTCCATCTGTTACCACCTTTTTGGCCATTGGCTAACGTGCCTGGCGCCCGGTAATTCACCTGTAATCCTCCGAGTATATCATGGTGCATATCTGGTTGTGTCGGCCGAACTTTCCGAGACTGTAAACCGGACAGCTAGTCTGCAAAAAGGGTGGTCTGTTAAGTTGTCGTTATCTCCAAAAGAACCGATTGCAACCAATCCTGGGAACCAGATATCGGAAGTCAGTTGGACGGAATTGCAGAAGCCGGACCGGTTTCTCAGTGCCGACCAAAGAGGCGCACGCTCCAGAGTTTGGAGGACGCTGCCAGCGAGCTCGCCAGGGCCATGGGGCTGTTCTGCCCCCTTGGGCCGAACCAAAGGGAGGCACTCTTCATGGCAGTCCAACGGCCCATTAACGCCCTTGATCTAAACGCCATCAAGCTCAACGCGTATCAACTGGATACTTCCCGAACAAACTGGACGAACTTCTCAATTCCGATGTCTCGATATCAGCTGTTCGCGGCGAATTCAGCCACGTTGTAACACCTAAATCCTCGACTCAGCTGGTTGCCGAATTGTAGAAAGGATTGTCTGTAGAAGCGGGCGGCCATTTAGACTTGGCAGCTTCGCCACTAAACTAAGATTCCCACACGCTCGCTGTATTCTTAGCCGCGTCCGGATTCAAGATCCGGGTGGTGAAGAAGTGGCATAATCCAACAGCTATCGGAATGCAAACGGCGTAGACCGCTAGGGCGGGAGAATAACCCACTGGGTAGGCCAAGACGGGCACGGCGACCAGAAAAACTACCAGAGGGTAGATCGCTTTACGGGTGAAGTAAAGCGCTGCCAGACCGGCAGCACCGATAGGCAGGCCGATTATCGGCAATGAAGCAATCAGCACCCCAACGGCGGTGGCGGCGCCTCTCCCTCCTCTGAATTTCAAGTAAGCGGGGAAGTTATGCCCCGCCAACGCAGCTACTCCGGCCATCATTTCCATGCCTGTGTCATCCACCAGAGCTTTTGCTAGTACAATCGCCAAAGAGCCCTTAATGATGTCGATGGCGCCCACGGCGACACCCGCTTTAGCCCCCACATTGCGGAATACGTTCGCCGCGCCGCTATTGAAATCCCCAACCTCTCGGATGTCCCGACCAAGGTTATAACGGGTGAATAGATAGGCAGTGGGAAGGCTTCCAATGGCGTAACAAAGTAAGCCCAGTCCGACCCAGGTCAAATCGCAATACTCCCGTTCGGAAAATCGAGGTGAACAAAACGAACGCCCGGTCCACGGTGCGTCCGTTCGTTCTACTAGTCGATAGTGATGGCCTTGATCCTTAAGCCGGAACCATCTGGGGGGTTACTGAGGTGCACCAGTGCAGGTATTTTGGGTTACGTCCCACCACGATGTCGAAATACAGCTTCTGCAGTTGAGTAGCTATGGGTCCAGGTTCACCATCACCGATGTTCCGCCGGTCCAGTTCCACAACCGGTGTCAGGTGAGCAGCAGTCCCACTTAGGAATACCTCATCACACAGATACAACTCACTGCGGTCGATGCTACGTTCGACCACTTCAAGCCCCAACTCAGCATTGGCAAGTTGGATGATGGTCTCCCTAGTGATGCCGGGCAGAGCGTTGTCCTCAAGGCTGGGGGTATGCAGCTTACCTCCGGCAACCATGAATACGTTCTCGCCAGAACCCTCGGAGACGTGGCCGTCCTGGTTCAAGATGATGGCCTCGTCGAACCCGGCTAGGGTTGCTTCGGTCTTAGCCAGCATACTGTTTACATAGATGCCCGCGCTTTTAATCTGGGTCGGTATCATATTGTCATCGACCCTCCGCCAAGATGAAGTGCAGCACTTGAGAATGTCCGTTCCTAGATAACTGCCGAACGGGACAGTGATCAATGTGAAATCGCTGGCCAATTCTTGGAGTTTTAGGTTCGCTACAACCTCAGCGCTCTTGTAGGCCAGAGGACGTACATAGATGTCCGATGTGTGTCCGTTTCGCCTGACAAGGTCTACGGTAATGTCGCAGAGTTGATCAGCACTATACGGAATGTCCAACAACAGTATCTTGCAACCGCGAATCAGCCTCTCGTAATGCTCTCGCATCCGGAAGATGAACATCTTTCCTTGCTCTTCGTTCCAATTGCCTCGTATACCTTCGAAAACTGCGGTTCCGTAGTGTAGCGCGTGGGTTGTCACACTCACCTTAGCATCATCCATCGGTACCACAGCGCCCTGAAAAAAGGCGTGTAGTTGCTGACTGCCGTTGGCGGATGTAGCTTTGTTAGTGCCCACGTTTAAACCCCATTTAATCAAGAATGTGTGCTGAATTATAATCTGACAGCTTCAGCTAGTACAACCTGGACACACCGACAGGCTCTTTTCTAACGGGATTCAAAGAGGATAGGTGACAACGAGGTTGTGCCTATTACCGATGGCTCGTAGTTATGGCGTAATACCTAATAACGGTCAACTCTCTGGGGTCTTAAGGTCCTTTCAAGACCCCTCCCACAGCCGTAATGTATACTGGATTTCGACCCCGGGAACGACTCCAGAATCCGGATGAGGACAAACGAAATTGGCTGATTATTCCAGATCGGACGGGCGGAATTGGGACGAAACCCGACCCACGCAGATCACACCCAGTTACCAGAAATACGCCGAAGGTTCAGCATTAATCGAGATGGGGACCACAAAGGTACTGTGCGCGGCCTCTCTAGAGGACCGGGTACCGGGGTGGATGCGTGGCCAAGGCAGAGGCTGGGTCACCGCTGAGTACTCCATGCTTCCCCGCGCTA
>CAJWGH010000010.1 GCA_913031095.1 uncultured Chloroflexota bacterium
CATCTCCCCGAATAGGGTCAAGCTGTGTAGGATGTGGCCGTCCGCGCCTGCGTCGTTGGGGATAATGGGTATGGGGCCGGTTGTCATACTAACCTCGGCGGCGGCCGCCACGCCGGGGTCCACGGTTCTTGGACCGTTCTAACATCGCCCGCACAGGCTCGCCTTTCACTGACTCGATGTCGTCTTGGTACTTGAGCATCATCCCCAGGGTATCGTCGATCACGGCGGGGTCTAGCTCGGTCTGGTTCAGCGCCAGTAGAGCAGATAACCAGTCCAGGGTTTCCGACACGCCGGGAATCTTGAAGAGCTCGGTTTCCCGCATCTCCTGAATGAACGCCGTGACCTGTTCCGCCAACTTGCGCGGCGCTTCAGGGATTCTAGCGGTGATGATTTGAAGCTCTTTTTGGTAATCAGGATAGTCCACCCAGTAGTATAGGCAGCGCCGTTTCAGAGCATCGTGAATCTCACGTGTCCGGTTGGATGTGATGATGACGATGGGCGGGTACACTGCTTTGTACGTGCCCAATTCCGGGATCGTAATCTGGTAATCGGCCAGGAGCTCCAGAAGGAATCCCTCGAACTCTTCATCGGAGCGGTCAAGCTCGTCGATCAGTAACACCGGTGGTTTTTCTTGGGCTTCGTCGATGGCCTGAAGCAAAGGGCGCTTCACCAGGAATCTCTCGCTGAACAGGTCGGCGTTTGCGGCTTCTCGGTCAACTCCGCCTGCAGCCTCCATCAGACGAATCTCCAGAATCTGGCGGGTGTGGTTCCATTCGTAAACGGCCTGGTTTATGTCTAGCCCTTCGTAGCATTGAAGGCGGATCAGGTTGGTTCCCAGACCACTGGCAAGAGCCCGGGCAATCTCAGTCTTGCCGACCCCGGCTTCCCCTTCCAGAAACAGCGGACGTTGAAGTTTCATGGCCAGGAATATGGGGACAGCCAAGGCCCGGTCTGAGATATAGACCTGGTCGCGAAGGAGGGTCTGCACATCCTCTATGGACTCTGGGGATCTGTATTCGATGGCAGTTTCACGCGTCGTCAAGGGAGTCACCGTCTATGAGGAGATAGCTGTTGAAGCCGTTTCAGGCACGGGAACTAATTGTATCCCAAAGGAGATGGTCGCACCACTGGATTTAATCCAGTGGCGGAACGTAGATTGACTGGAAGAAGCGGCGGACCAGTTGACCCAGATGGGTCCAATGGTCGTTCAGAGATAATAGTTCTTGAGGTGTCAACTCGTTGTAGGACTTTCCGTAGCTGGGAAAGTACCAGACCGTAAAGGCCCAGAATTCGGGGACCGGTCCGGGTTGCCGGGCCCGAGTGATTTCTCCAGTAGCGCCCAGAATTTGCCAGGAGACCAAAGCCCGGCCTTTGTAGGCGATGGCCAACGCCTCTGCCCATGATGCTGCTCTATCTGTTCCTCTGTAAGGATCCATCAGTTCCAGCAGCAGGTCAACCCGTCGGGCATCGTCCACATCCGGCCCGGCGAATCTCCGGGTGTGGCGGCTCTCCCAAGAATGGCCAAGGGCTGGTATGACGATCCCTCCGTCAGAGGCGATGGTCAGCATAGAACTGGCTTTGGACCACTCCACTGCTTTTTCTATGGCTATGGCTTCATGAGTATCGCCGCCCTCTTGAGTGGAGGCGGATACTCCAAGCTCTGCAGGCGTGATCAGGTTGAAGGGGAGGCCGTTGAGTACCGTCCGGAACGCGCCTTGTTTCTCGCCGTTTCCGGAGGCCAACAATATGTTCCGGTAGTCCATGCTACTGATTAGAGGATGCGGGCTACGGCTCTGGTCGCAGCGCCATCGCCCCCTTGGAGTTTCAGTGGCAAGGCCCAGAGCTCAAAGTCTTTGCCTACCAGCTTGTCCAGGTTGATGAGGTTCTCGATCAGAGGTATGTTCTGACCCAGAAGCAGCCGGTGCACCGGGAAGTCGTTGATGGTGGACAGTGGGGTATCGGGGTGTTTATCAATGGGGAAGTCCACCGCAACGGCGTTGGCCCCGCACTCTGCCAAATAGGCGGCACCCTCCGTGCTGAGGTATGGGCCGTGCCCGTAGAACCGCGGGCCGCCGGATTCGGCTTCGGCCCAACCGGTGAATAGGATGACAATGTTTCCTTTGACCGTTTCGGGACTAGCTCCAGCGCTGGTTAGTTCTGTGACCAATAATGGCGATTGTCCCTTTGCTGGGCCCCGGAGGTCCAGCAGAATCGCCGGGCCGGCGTACTTATTTAACGGCATGTTTTCGACTGTGGTTGCGCCGTCTACGAAATGGAATGGGGCGTCTACATGGGTGCCGATATGGGTCGCGAGACACAGCTTTTGATTAGACCTGGCATGGGTGGCGTGAGTCTGGATCGGCTCGGTCTCTACCCCGACCAGTCCAGGAACCAGGCTGATTCGGTCGCTACCTAAAGTAAGGGTCAAGTCGATAAGTTCAGCCATGCCATTCACTTCCTTTGGACTCGATGTGGTTACTAATCTGAATCTAGTTGTTCGATGAGAGCAGCTCTAACCGCATGATTTGAGATCTCTGGTGTAGACCTTGCCTCCGCAGGGAGGGCGTTTTCCCAGTCAGGTATCAAGATCCGGGCCCCGGACTCCATACTGTAGATTACCAGCACTCCAGCGAAGCTGAAAAGCATGGACATTACCAACGCCGGGCTGAACGAGTCGGTGGCGTAGATGGCGAGTCCGCCTAATATGGTGGCAATGGCGTGGCCAGCGAGCGCGCCCATCATCTCGAACCCGTAGAGGGTTGCCAGCGGTCCTGTACCGAAGTATTGACGGTTGACCACCAGGTATGCCGACATCTCGCCGCCGAATCCCAGACCGAACAAGATGGCGAACAGGTAGAACACGTAAGCATCCTGGGCCCAGAACAGCACCAACACTGTGATGCCCTGGACGAACAATGCTGACATCATTACGGGCTTGGCGCCCATACGTTCAGCTAGGATGGGGGCCACGAAACGGCCAAGTATGCTGAAGATGGATATCAGCGCCAGGATGAATGACGCCGCCGATAGGCTGACACCTTGTTCGATGGCCAAGGGGATCGAGTAAATCAAGACGATGCCGTGTCCGGCACAGCCGAGGCCGTGGATGGTGGGCAGGTTCCAGAATGCCCGGGTGCGACGCATCGCCTTGTTGAAGACCTTCAATCTTAGTTGCTCGATCTCTTTGCTCTGGAATACCTCTGGTGGGTCATCTGCTCGGGTGCCAAAGGCAGTGGCGTTCATATCCGATGGTTTGGAACGGAAGAACAAGGTTAATAACATAAGAATTCCGCCGCCCGCGATTCCGATGGCTGTAAAGGTGGTCTGCCAGCCGAAGGCGTTCAGTAGGCTCGCTATACCGGGCGCAACCATCGCCGCACCAACACCACCTGAGGCCCAGAGAAGCCCGGTGGCCAGACCAAGGCGCTGTTTGAACCAGCCGTTGACCGAAGCTAGTATGGGAACCATAGCCAGTGATTGGGTGACAGACAACAGTACCCCAAAATAGATGAAGAATTGCCAAATGTGGCTGACGGAGCCGATAAGGACCATGCTGACGGCGTATAACACGCCGCAGGCGAACATGGCAGGGCGGGCACCGTAGCGGTCGCCAAGCATGCCGGAAATGGGGGCTACCAAGGCGCCGAAAAGATAGTAGGTGGCCAAGGCAGCGCCGATCAGCCCCATGTTCCAGCCAAAGCCACCTTCGGGGTCGTTCAACGGCGCGACCATGATTCCGGCCGCCATGCTGATGGATTGGCCCACTATTTGGGCCATGGCTATAATCGCGAGTATGATCCAGGCCTGGTGGATTCCTTTGGGAGGGCGAGTGGTTGCGGGAGTCGGGGTAGTGGAGACTGCCATGGTATTGGTTATCTTAAGGGAGGCCCGAACGGCCTCCTTGTGTCCTTTCGATTGATCGCTTTGAATGCAGCTGGCTTCTTTTTAGTGGAGGGGGCAAGCCCTCAAGAACGCGCTGCCCCACCAAGTGCCCCCTGCTGTGCCTCGATCGTTCAGTCGGGCTACTTGGAACGGCCTTGGGTTCTGATCGTTAACAGTGGCGCCACTTGAGGTGGTAGTGGTGCCGGGTAGACCGAAGGCCAGGGTGCGTTGGTTGCCCACATCGGCCGACGCAGCCCAAGCCCCGAAGAATATGATGAGGGCCAGGACAATCGCCAGTACCAATGAGAATGCGAGTGGTACCGGGACGCGGCTAGATGTGTTCAAACTTGTATCTTTGTTCGTTTAACGATTCTTCCAAGGAAACACCGTTAGGTTGGCTATCGGACTTCTACCTCGTATGGGAAAACCATGTTGTTGCCGTAGCCTCGGCCGTCCCAAGGATTCGGGAATTCAATGGGCTGAGTGGCGCCTTCCACGTTGGTGGCGCGGCACATGATAGTGTATTTGCCAGCCGCCTTGGGTTTCCAGGTGTGCTCCCAACGGTACCAAGAGTAAGCCTCACGGTCGTGGAGTTTCTCCACCGGGTCCCAGGTCTCGCCGCCGTCAGTGCTAATCTCTACTTCTTCGATGTCTTCCTCGCCGGACCAGGCGGCGCCGGCTAGATTGTACCCGCCTAGAGGCACGATCTCACCAGGGACAGGGTTGGTTATGATGGACTTGACCTGCAGCTTGCTATAGTACCGATATGGCTCCGGGCTACCTGGTTCGTTCATGGTCATGTAACGTTGGGTCATGTAGAACCCTTCGAACTTGTGATCCAGCACATGGATGCCCACAAGCCACTTGACTGAATTCATCCCATACCAGCCAGATACTAAGAGACGGAGCGGGTAACCGTGGTCCTTGGGCAGAGGCTCTCCGTTCATCTCGTAGGCCAAGATGGTGTCTTCGTGAAGGGCTTTCTTCACGGGCAGACTACGCTCGTAAGTAACTTCAGAAGGGTCGCCTACCACTTCGTCAGCACCGTGGTCAGCGCCTTCAAACATGACTTCGACAGCTGAGTCTTTGACTCCAGCCAGTTCCAACACATCTTTGAGGGAGACTCCCGCCCATTCGGCATTGCCCATGATGCCGTGGCCTTTGATCTGTTCCATGACCGAGCTAATGCGCAAGGCCTTGGTGTAGTACTCAGGCACCGGGCTATTGCCGCAACACTCGAAGGCAACCTGGAAGCGCTTTTGGGGCAGTTTCTTGAGGTCTTCGAAAGACAGCGTAATCTCCTGTTCAACTTCACCGTCGATCTTCAATGTGAACGTGTTGATGTCGATCTCAGGGCTATCTTTCCAGTGATTGCGGATGTAAAACAGGTCGTTGGGAACGATGTTGCTCTGCAATCCCTCTGGCGGCACGGCCCAGGTCCGTAGGCCCGCATTGGTGGGGATGATCTGCGGTTCCGCTTTCGTACCAATCTGTGGCAAGGCCATAAGGGCTCCTCCTCAAGAAGCTGTGATATTTATTCTAGGTGGTCGGTCTCTAGTTCCGACGACGGATATGTAATCAGCAATAATGCCGGTGTCCAGAGATGATGAATCATCTTGTGGGGTACTCCAGGCGGGGCCAGCAGAGTTGTTCCCGCCCGTACCGTCCGGATTTCGTCACCAAGAATGATTTGGATGGCGCCGGACAACACCTGGATTGAGACATCTATCGGGTGAGTGTGCATGCGTCCTTCCCACCCTGGGGAAATCTCAACCTCTTTCACGGTCAATGATAACGCACCTAGCTCTTTAGATACTAGATACCGCTCCCGAACCCTCTCAGTTGTTGGTGAGAGACGGACGTCTGTGTGGTCGATTATGGGCATTTGGTCTAACTCCTGAGCATCAGAACCTGCTATTTAACTTTGACCGGATATCCAACTATGGCGCTGAAGTTCTTGCGCATGTTGTTGTAGCGGGGTTCGCGAGACTGGACTCTGCCTACCTCGTCGGTGGCGCGAGACATTATAGTGTAGTCGCCCGCTTTGCCAGCTTCCCAGCGGTAGGACCAGCGAACCCACATGAATCGGTCGCGCGGTTCTTCGATGTGGGCGGCATGCCAGGTCTCTCCACCGTCGACGCTGACATCAACTTCAGATATCGCCCCAGCCCCGCTCCAGGCGTAACCACGGACCATGTGGACGCCCTTGCTCATCTCTTCAGTGTCATCATTGGGCTGGGTCACGATTGATTTCACGCCGAGGGTTGTGATGAGTTCCTTATTGGGGTCGTCAGCTGAGTCGCCATAGTAGTAGAACTCGTAGTGGTACCAGCAGTCGGGCATGTGGTCAAGGATCTCAAGATCTGTCAGCCACTTCACCGACCAGTTTCCTGACCAACCGGGCACTAGGAGCCGGACAGGTGCGCCGTGGAGGTGTTCCAGCAGCGCTCCGTTCTGCGCGTAGGCCAGGATAGTGTCGGGATGGAGCGCTTTCTGTATGGGCAAACCTTTGTCATAGTAGAAAGGCTTGGTGCCTTCAGCGGCTGTTGCGGGCACTCCTTCGTCGTTCCCTACGGCCCTGACGTAAAGGGACTTGTCACTAAGGCCGGCGGCGTTCAGCACAGCGGCTAGAGGGACGCCGGTCCATTCGCCGGTGCTAAGAATCATGCACTCTTGGGTTCGGGAAGGCTTAGGGCCTTCGTCCTTGAAGTATTCGAAGAAAGTGGCGTCGCTTCCTGAGCACTCCATGACGGTACGTACGCTGCGTCCAGGGAAACGCCGGAGTTGATCGAAATTCAGAGTCAGTTCATTCTTTACCTGGCCGTGGATTTTCAGCTCCCACTGGTCTGTCGGCACAACCGGGGGAACGGCGAAGTGTTGCACGGTGTAGTGCAGGTCGGTGGGAGTGATCAGACCTTCAAGCTCCATCACAGGAGTGCGTATACGGACTGTCCGGCCTTCGTCATCCATGAGGGTAACAGGGTTCAGATCTTTAGTGGGCCAGCCGTGCCAGTTACCGGTCTTGTGGGCGTTGGCTGGGTCTGAGCCGATCGCCTCGTCCATCCTCAGAAAATCGGGAATCACATTATCTTGTTGCGTGGCCATCGAGTCCCTCCTCAGAATTCATCGTCAAATTTGATTTCAGTCTCATGTGGTCTGCGCTGGTCTAGTCGGCGGCGTATTTCTCGCCCAGGGCGGTCTCCCACCTCAGGTAATTCATCATTTCGCCGTAGCTGCGGGACACGCCCAAATAGTTGATATCAGAGGGCGGGCGCACGATGCCGGTGAGGCCCTCTTCAACGGGCAACCCAGCTTGCTTCCAAGCAGTCATACCGCCGTCCAGAGTAGTGACGTTCGTGTAACCCAAGTCCTGTAGTGTGGCAGCAGCCAGGGTTGAACTACGTCCGTCCCGGCAGGTTACCGCGATTGATGCGCTCTTGGATGGAGCGGTGTCCGCGATCTCGACCTCGAGCCAACTGCGAGTGATCCACTTGGCGCCTGGAGTGTGGCCCTGAGAAAAGTCTTCGCTGGTGTCTACGTAGAGTACCAGGTCAGGCTGGTTACCGCTTAGGTCTTCAGCGGAAACCCTTTCCACTGATGCTTCGGCCTCTTTCATCCCGGCGGGACTGCTGGTCGTGAACCCGGTCTCCAGACGTTGTCCGGCTGCGTGCCAAGCTGGCGTTCCGCCGTCGACAACGAAGACGTTCTTGTGGCCGAGTTGGCGGTACATGGACCCTGTGATAGTGGCCCTAGCTTTGCCGTCGCAGCAGAAAATGTAGGTGGCGTTTTTGACCACGGCCACGTCATCAGAGCGTTGGACGGCCTGTCCGCCAGGAAACCAGCGGAAGCCGGGGATGTGTCCTGCCTTGAATTCGTCTTCGGTGCGGACGTCTATTAAGTACACCGATTCTTGGTTTTGCTTGTTTACGGCTTGCTGAAGGGCAGGGATGTCCAGATAGCGGACGCCGTCCTCGCGTGCCAGTTTGGCGGCGTATTCTTCAGCAGCAGCGCGGCTCTCGTCGGAAACATCTGGAAGAGTCAATCGGTCGCCGCCGTATTCCAGGTCGTAACCGGCCAACAGCCAGCCGGAAGTACCGTTCTTGAGACCCACTGCCTCCACTCCCATACGCTGCAATACGCGTGTACCCATGATGCTGCGGGTCCGGCCGGCGCAGTTAATGACCAAGGTGGTGTCAGGGTCTAGTTCTTTTTTAATGTCCGTAATGCGTAAGGCCAACTCACCGCCTGGCATGCTGCGCCCGCCGGGGATGCAGAAGTTGTGGTATTCCTCCGGTGTGCGGGTGTCTAGGATGATCAGTTTCTCTCCGTTCTCAATCCTCTGATGGAGATCGTCGGCAGTGATTTCGGGGACGTGGTGGACAACTTCCTGCATCTCGCCGAAGTCTTTGCTGGGGACATTCACACCCCACTCTGTTGGTAGGTCGTTGCTGGACCAGCGATTGGTACCACCCTCAAGATAATGGACATCGGTGTATCCTAATTTGTTCAGGGTTGCCGAGGCTAACTGAGAGCGGCGTCCGTCGTCACAGCAGACGACTACTCGAGTCCCTTTGAACGGCACTGAGTTTTCGATAATATACTCGATCCGACGACGGGGTATGAGGGCTGCACCTGGTATGTGGGTGGCGTTGTACTCGCCGGATTCCCGGACGTCAATCAACGCGAATGGAGACTTCCCCTCTAGTAGATCGTTGAGGTTTTGGGAAGAGATCTTCTGGGCCATCTATGTTGTCTCCTGTGTGTATGTTTAGCGGTGCTGACAGAGACGCCGTCCTTTTACTGGCTCTCGTGCTCAGCCCACGCTCAACTTATGGCTATAAAGTTTGTACCACTTGGTGGTGCTGAAAGTAGTAGTCTCGCCGGCCCTAAATCGAGTGATCTCTGGTTGATGGAATGAAGGTCTGTGCCGTTGACAGCAACGGTCAGCCTCCGAAGTCTGCAATTCTCGACAGCTTTGCCTAGAGTACCGGCCATTATCGTGAAGCGTTAGATAGGTGTCAATAGAGACGGAGCTAACTATGAAAAGCGGTGTTTCGCGAGGAAAATACAGGTGCTAGAATTAGGCGGAAATTCAAGTGCGACTGGTCTCAATCAGCTGATGCAAGAAGAAGAGCAGGGCCCATCTTTCCCTAAGCCCTGGTACTACCGGCCCGAGTTCATGATTCCGATGTTCATCCTGTGGCCGTCTGGGTCTCTGCTGGCCATTAGATCTCCTTGGAACACCAACGTGATGTTTGGAGGAGTGGCCTGGGCATTCTTGATCGTGGGCGGAGTCATGGCTGTTCGGTGGCTGAGCGACGGCATCTATCAGCCGATTTTCACGTTTTACGTACCAGGGTTGCTGTTAACTCTGGTAACTCAGGTACAGTGGACTGTGTACCGTCAGCGGATGGCTGACGATGATGAACCGGCTGAACAGGAAACGGGAGGGTTGGAAGAGAGAGTCCCTCCACGTCCATCCGCCAGAAGACGGCGCAGAAACCCTCGCACTAGAAGCTGACCACCGCCCTGGCGTTCGCCAGGGTGACACCGTCTTGAGATTCTATAACCACCTGGCACTCCACCATTTGCTTGTCGCCTTCCTCTGACTTCTTAGCCACCTTACCGCATACGCTGACCGTGTCGCCGGGAAGGAACTTGATCAAGCTTTCTGTTTCTATAGCCGTGTCGTCACTGTTCACGATGTCCGTTGGAAAGGATTTGAAGAGCAGTTCTTTGACGTAGGCGGTTAACCTGTCAGCATCCACCGGCTCCTCGCCAGAGGGCTCAACCCCTTCTTGAGCGGGCGGTCGGAAGTCGAATTTCACCAGGATCGGCAGGTCGTCGCCCACCAAGATGTTGGCGAATTCTACTGTATGGGCCCAGAGTGTGGGCATGAAGGCTCCTCTGAGTGAGATCCTGGGTTCATATTTAGCTATGATACACTGATTTTCGAGCCTGAATTTAGCCTATGAGCAGGACTCGGGCCGACAGATTGGGAGGAATATTCCATGGCGGAAAATGAAAAGCCGTTTCGTAGAGGAATGGTGATCATGGCCCACCCGGACGATGCTGAGTGGACCTGTTCAGGGACTGTGGCCAAGTGGTGTGCGGAAGGCTGGGACGTGGTTTATGTGCTTTGCACCGACGGCAGCAAGGGCAGTTCCGATCCAGAGATGACCAGCGAACAGCTGATCAAGATACGAGAGAAAGAGCAGAGGGATGCCGGCAAAGTCTTGGGACTGCAGGATGTGGTTTTCTTGGGTTACCCGGACGCCTATCTAGAGCCGACACTGGAATTACGGAAAGACATAGCAAGGGAGATTCGCCGCTACAAACCCGATGTGGTAATCACGGGAAGCCCGGCCAGGGATGTTGAACGTGGATATTACGTTAGCCATCCGGACCATCTGGCGGCTGGCGAGGCCGCACTATCGGCCATATTTCCAACAGCCCGTGACCGTCTCACGTTTCCGGAACTGTTAGAAGAAGGGCTGGAGCCACACAAAGTTCGTGAAGTCTGGATTGCCGGGGGCGGCGATAATGCGGACAACTACGTTGATGTGGAAGCTTACATGGACACTGCGATCAAAGCCCTGAAGGCCCACGTTTCTCAGGTGGATCAAGAGAACGCGGATGAGTGGTTCCAGCAAGGCCGTATCCGCACTGGTGCCAAGATAGGCATGGCCTACGCGGAAGGGTTTAAGCGCATACCGTTTGGATAGCAGGGATCCCTGTGGCTCTGCCTCTGAGAAGACGATCAGAGACTCACCGTCGTCTTTGAAACGGCGGCAATAATCGAGTGATCTCGCCCACACTAAGGGTTGTTGCACACTAGATCCATCATTCCAGGGCTCCCTGCAATGATGGAGGGTACGGATAAACTAAAACCAGAAAAGGGTCGTGTATCGTTTTGATAAACCACACTTTTTATCCCCTGGTCGAAGAGGGTATTAGGTGGGTTTGTGGGCCACTATTTTGTAGCCGGCGGTATTGGTGGATGGCCGCTCAGCACGGTCTTTCATGTAATCTACTTGCTCGCTGGTGAACTCGATGTCTGTGAACCCTGCGCGGATCAGCCGGTCGCGGTATATATCCATATGCTCGGCTCCGGCAGTGCAGGACACCCAGTCATCGGATGAGGATACGCTGGGGCCATCGTCGGTGAGGGCCATCACATCAGAGAGATGGATTCGCCCGCCGGGCGACAATACTCGGAAACTTTCTTTGAATACGGCGTCCTTGTCTGGGGATAGGCACACCACGCAATTAGATATGATTACGTCTACGCTGGAGTTAGGTATGGGCATGTTCTCCATCTCACCCTGAACGAATTCTACGTTCTCGATGCCCAGCTTGGACTTGTTCTCGCGGGCTAGTTCTAGCATGGACGGAGTCATGTCCAGTCCGGTTACCTGGCCGGCTTCGCCAACCTGCTGGGCGGCCAGGAAACAATCGATACCGCCGCCTGATCCCAGGTCAAGCACTTTCTCTCCAGGCTTTAGCCCGGCCAGGGCTGTGGGGTTGCCGCAGCCAGCGGATGCGGCGACGGACTCCACTGGCAGTCCGGACAGTTGACCGTCACTGTAGAGAGTCATGGCGTGGTCTAGATCAGTGGGCCCGCAACAAACAGCGTCAGTTGAACAACCGCAGCCTTCATCGTGTTCATGTTCCAGTTCGGCTGGGGTTAGGTTTATCACCCGGTCGGCACGCGCGCCATAGCGCTCCCTTACCAGCTCTTTTATCTGTTCTTGTTCAGTGGACATTGTTGCCCTCCTTGAATAGATTTGTATGCTTGATGCCTACTAGTCCTTAAACAACCCTTAATCTCGGTATTCTTCTCATATCGAATCATTTAACTGGAGGTTCCCTCAGTCCGTAGCAGTCGGCAACTCGTGTTTACAGGCATGTACCGCGGATATGATATTAATCATTAACACTAACCTAATTCAATACATCCGCTTTTGAAGTATGAGAATCCAAACTCTTCTGGCTGTCAAGCTTTGTGATCAGGTTCGGGCAAATTCGTATATCGATTGTGGTAGAATCGGGCCCTTCAAGTATCCGGTGTCCACCCGAGAAGAATTGAAATGAAGATCACCAAATCACAGGTCCAGTTACTGCACTCCCCTGGCGATGAACAGTTGGTTGATGTTCAGCCTCAGGCCGGGGGGTTACGCGCCTTCGTAACCCTGAAGATGACGACTGACGAAGGCATAGAAGGCATCGGCCTGACATTCGCACCTGGCTTGGGACTAAGCCCGC
>CAJWGH010000011.1 GCA_913031095.1 uncultured Chloroflexota bacterium
AGTTTTGTCAGATCTGCGTTCGGGCGAAGGCAAAACATGCTTGAATCGCGAAACTGTACCGAATATTCGGCCAGTTGGATTGATTGATCCGTCAGATCAACCAAAGCGTTGCCTCAAAGCCGTAGGCACTTAGTCAATCACTGAAATAACCGAGTTCATCCCATCGCCTTAGGAAGCGCTTGGGTTCCTGCTACGCTTGAACGACGCCATTCGTGACGTTGCATCTCGTTTCCAGAGCAGCTATTTGTTAGGTTAGACGAACTTACCCAGCCCAGAGACCGCAGGAAAAATTGCAGGCGGAAATCAAAGAACCCGTGAAAGAGAATGTGGGATTGGTACTTCGTGAGCCTTGGCACTGGTTAGATATGACTACCGAGTGAAGATTGAATAATGGTCGAAGGTTTGTATCAATTGACAGGGGTATCCTATAGGCGCAGAATGAGCCTTACGCATGATTAAGCCCAAAAATAAAGCTGCTTTTGGCTTGACGAGCCGCCTCCACTACGCATGGGTCGTCATTGCTATAGCGGCGATTATGCATATGGCTGGTGGGTCGATCCGGCAAGCGTTTGGTGTGCTCATTGTTCCTCTACAAGAGGATATGGGCTGGAACCCGGCCACTGTCACCTTGGCCTATGCGCTGGCCAGCATAATAGGTGCGTTGCTAGCTCCATTGAGCGGCATCTGCACTGACCGCTACGGTGCTCGTAAGGTAATCATGGTTGGCGTGGTAACCTTCGCCGTTGGGGCGCTGATGACCGGAGTGATTTCAGAGATCTGGCATCTTTGGATCTCTTACGGTCTGTTCTTGGGCGTAGCCCAGGCGTGCTTCAATGTTCCCATCATCACTACTGCTACTTATTGGTTCCGTACCCATTTGGGGTACGGAGTGGGATTTTTACAAGCATCCCACGGTCTCGGCCCCGCTGTGATGGCCATCGTCGTCAGCGTATTGATCACCGGGGCCTCGTGGAAGATGGCTTTCTGGTCTATAGCCGTTATCGGCGGCATCATCATGCTGGTATTGATGGCCTTTTTCCGGAATCGGCCTGCGGACATCGGAGGGGAGGCTTTCGGCGCCACCGAGCCTGATGAACCGGAAGAACGAGACCCAGTCAGGGAAAGGGCAAGGGTAAAGGCCTTCCGGACCAGCATGCAGTCGACCACAACCTTCTGGAAGTTGGTTTTTATCCACTTCTTAGGCTGTGCGAGCCACGCCATAGTTATCATCTATATCATCCCCATCGCTGTGTTGGCTGGAGTAGATAAGGTAACCGCTGCTGGTGTTCTCAGCACGCTAGCCCTGGTCAGTGTTAGTACCCGGTTCTTGACTCCAGTGATTGCTGATTATATCGGCGCGCGGGGTACCATGGCCACGTCATTCATGTGGCAGGGGCTGCCGGTGCTCATGCTTTTTTGGGCCCATGAACCCTGGCAGTTCTACATGTTCGCGGTGATCTTCGGTATCGGCTATGGAGGGGAAGGCTCGGCGTTCCCAATCATCAACCGCCAGTACTTCGGCCGAGGTCCAATGGGTTCGTCTTTTGGCTGGCAGCAGTTCGGCGCTGGTTCTGGTATGGCCATGGGCGCATGGATTGGCGGAGCTTTGTTCTGGTTGTTCGACTCTTATACAGCCACTATCCTTATTTCAACTCTCACCAGCGTTGCCGGTGCTGCAATCATCATGTCTATGGAGCCTACGGGCCGCATACTGATACCAAGCTGGGAAGATACCATCTCCGCAGTTCCCGCGGCGGCTGATGACTAACTGCACCCCTTTGGGCAGCCGGCGGCCCTGAAACTATTATTCCCTGCCCTCAGCTGTAACCGTAATGCTATTCCTGTATAGTCCCGTGGCGGTAGTCCTCGAGGCGCGGTTCTTCCTAGCTCGGTTAGACACCTAAACTTCAATCACCCGCCGCCAATCCAACGTGGCCGGTGATGGTTATAAACGTTGGTGATAGGCGCGGCATTCGGAATGATGAGCGCTTTATTTATGGGCGGCCTGTACGTGGCCGGAGCGCTGGGTGTGATAGCGCTCATACTCATGAAGTTCTTCAGCATATCAAATCCCAACCTAAACTGAAGCAGCCGCCGCAGGAGTAACCGGGGCTTTAGTCCTGACCATTGCAGGGAATTCAGGGATGGTAGTCATTAGTCTGACCGCAGGTTGCGTCAGAAAATTCCCGCTACTTCTACGAGGTGCGATAGTCCGTTTGGACGGTATTCAGAGTGTCGGACCGGTTATGCCAGGTGACGTAAGGCGGAACGTCGACCGCATGGTCGGCCTCCTGAAGGAATCGTTCCTCTCAACTACTCGCACATCGTCCATGATCTTGCTGGTCTTGATGGCGGCCTTCACCCTACGATTCGCTTCTGCTGCGGTGAGAATCTCTGTGGATATGGCGGAGTAGGTCGCTTCCTTCGACCTCACACAGGTGCAGTTGATCCTCATGTTGGTTGCCTTTTATCTGGTATTGGGAGCTTCCATGGAAAGCTATTCCATGATGCTGACTACTTTGCCCATCTTGGTCCCGGTGTGGAATGACGCTGACGTCGACAAGGTGTGGCTCGGAATCATAATGGTGATCCTTCTTGAGGCGGCGCGAATCAGTCCGCCCCAGGGCATGGCCCTTTATGTACTTCATGGAGCTCGGAGCGACACTGACAGAGAGCTATCGGAGTATGAAGGCGTGCTGGCGGAGACGGGAACCATAAATGACGTTTTCGTGGGTGTATTACCATTTATGGTATGTACGTTCATCGCGATCGGCCTGAATATCGCCTTCCCTGAATTGGCAACATGGCTCCCAGACCTGGCCAATGGTAACCTCTAGGCGCCAGCCCAGCCAGCTTTTAGTGGGTAGCCTTAGATTGGAAACACCCCTTCGAACATTTTATCCGGAGGGGTGTTTCCAATCTAACCGCGGTTGTACTGGGCGTCTAAGGGAGGCGGACTATGGCCTCTACTTCTACTAATAGCTCGGGGCGAACCAGGCCCGCAACTACTACAGTAGAGCTAGCCGGTGGGTCCTTGGGCCAGGTTTCAGCCCGGACCTTGCTGTAGGCGGGATAGTGGGCGATGTCGGTGATGAAGCAGGTGATCTTGGCCACATCTTCCATCTTGGCCCCGGCGGCGGATACCACGTCGCTGATATTTGCCATCACCTGACGGGACTGGGCCTCGGCGTCACCGACTCCAATCACATTGCCACCGCTATCCACGGCGACATGTCCCGATACGAACAATAAATCACCGACGATCATCCCGGGTGACAGGGCAGGATTGGGGGCTGAACCTGCTGGGCTCACAGGTTTTCTTGGTGGCATGATTGTACCTCCAGGGTTATTTTTTCATCGGGTTGGTTGGGCGCGTGAGCCAACATTATACATACAGCGATACTGGGCCGGGGATTGGCACCTCGTTCGCGTTACCTGGAGAAGCCGGGCATTAGCAACCATGCTAACCCCTTTTGCGGGAGAAGGGACCTCATGCGCCGCTTGTCTGAGCACTGGTATCTAGAGGTGCTAGCCGGAGATTCTCGGTTCCGTCGAGGCAGCTGAGTTAGAGTAAATAGGCCCCTCGGCTCGTTCGTGTTGGTATGTGCGAGCAGGGGATGCTTTTAGAAGAGTGATGTGTGGCCAGAGGAACTTGCAGGAAACGGTGTTAGAAGGAGATGCTAGCTGTGGGAGGGGAGGGGCATGGCGGTATGATCGCGGGTTACGGAGATGCAGCCACGGACGCCTTCCATCTTGGAGAAGAGCTTGTTGAGTTGGTCAAGGCCAGTTGTGTGGCAGGTGAGGCTCAACGTCACGGTACTGTCGGAATAGTCACCAGTGACTACTGAGGCTATGTTTACTCCCTCGTTGGAGACCAAAGCGGTCACGTCCCGGAGGAGGCCGACTCTGTCATAGGCTTTCATGATGATGCGGACTGGATAGAGTTGCTTCTCCTGGCCCCACTGAACGTTCACCAGTCGTTCCGGTTCGTCTTCGTGCTGGACACTAGAGCAGTCCTGCTTGTGGATGGTCACACCGCGTACACGTGTGATGAAGCCGATAATAAGGTCTCCAGGAATAGGGTTGCAGCAACGGCCGATGCGTACCAGCAGGTCACCGGCCCCCAAGACGGTGATTCCAGAACTGGGGCTGGTCAGCGGCAATCCGTTGCGCTGTTGGGCCAACGGCTCCTCTGTTTCGCGCCCTACCTGGGCTAGACGCTGGGCCAGCAGGCTCTCGGCGATGTTGCCCGATCCCAGGTTGGCCATAAGGTCGTCCATGGAGTCGACCTTGAACAAGGTTACCAGCGTAGCATCGTCCACTTTCTGGTTGAAACGCCGTAGTTCACGCTGAATAACTTCACGGCCTCGTTCGATATTGGTGCCGCGTTCTTGCCTGCGGAACCAGGCGCGGACGCTCTGTCTGGCACCTGCTGATCGGACGAAGCCGCGGTTAGGGTTCAGCCAGTCTAGGCTAGGGCCACGGTCCGACTTGGAATTGAGAATCTCTACTGTGTCTCCGTTCTCCAACGACGTGTCTAGAGTAGTAAGTTTTCCGTTCACCTTGGCGCCGATACACCGGTGGCCCAAGTCGGTGTGAATCTTATAGGCGAAGTCAATCGGGGTCGAGCCGGATGTAAGTTCAACTATGCGTCCCTTGGGAGTGTATACGAACACCTGATCGTGGAAGAAGTCCTGCTTGACAGACTCGATAAATTCGGCTGTCCCGGCCACTTCCCGCTGCCATTCCAGCAATTGGCGAAGCCAAGTCATCTTCTCTTCGAATCGTTGGTCGCCGGAGTTGCCCTCTTTGTAGGCCCAGTGGGCCGCGACACCGTACTCAGCAATCTGGTGCAACTCGTAGGTCTTGATCTGCACCTCCAAGGGGGTCCCACCATCGCAGATGACGTTGGTGTGGAGCGCCTGGTACATGTTTTCTTTGGGGTTGCCGATGTAATCGTCGAACTGGCCCGGGATGGGGTGCCACGTCTGGTGGACCACCCCCAAGGTCTTGTAACAATCGGCCGTCTCGTCAACTAGAACGCGTAAGGCGAATAGGTCATAGATATCGCCGAACTGTTTGCCTTCGGCTTCGTACTTCTGCATTTTCCTGTATGTGCTATAGATACCCTTCGGGCGGCCAATCACTTCGGCTTCGATGCCGAATTTCGATAGTTCTTCACGAAGCCTGGTGCAGATTGTTTCGATGTACTCCTCGCGCTCTGTCCGCTTGGACGCCAGTATCTTGGATATCTCCCGGTACTTCTCTTCATTTAGGTGCCGGAAGGCTAGGTCGTCTAATCGCCATTTGATTTCCCAGATGCCTAGTCTGTGAGCCAGAGGAGAGTATATATCAAGGGTCTCTTGGGCGATGCGTCTCCGCTTTTCGGGGGGCAATGCATCCAGGGTGTTCATGTTGTGCAGGCGGTCGGCCAGTTTGATTAACACCACCCTGATGTCCTCTGCCATAGAGACCAGCATCTTGCGTAGGCTCTCGGCGTGCAGGGACTCCGCGTCGTCCATGAGGTTGGTTGCATCTTCAATGGGCGGTTGGAGTTTGTCGTCCATGCGGGTCAGCTTGGTGACGCCATCTACCAGCTTGCTTACTTCGGGCCCGAAGCGTTGACTGATCTCATCGAGGGAAACGTCACAGTCCTCGACCACGTCATGGAGCAAAGCAGCAACAATGGTGTGGGTGTCCAGGTGGAGGTCTGCGAGGAAGAGGGCCGTTTGTAGTGGGTGGGCGATGTAGGGCTCGCCGGATTTGCGCATCTGCCCTACGTGGCATTTGTCGGCGAAGAGGTATGCCTTCCCCACGATTTCAGTGCTGTCTTCGGGCAGGTAGGTCCCAACCCTTTCGATAAGGGTCTGTGCTGCCTCTGAAGTAACCTTATCCTTAGCTACCACTGCATCCGATGATAATACACAGACCTTGTTAAAGTCTAGACTTGAGGCTTAGGTCCTAGCTGGTCCGGGCCCGTAAATAAAATTCCAGCAGTGACGCTAGGCCGGATACAACAGGTGTGCGTGTTGGGTGTGCAAGGCCCGCCCAAGTAAAGTAACCTTAAGAGACATGTCCCCGAATAATCCCACCTCGGATAGAGATGAATCCGGCACTCAGAGTGGCGTGGCAATGACGCAAAGCCCTAATTTCAAATATTGGGTCTTCGGCGCCTTGGCCATTGGCATCTTCACTTCAGTTGTGGACCACGGCAGCGTAAACGTGGCGCTTCCTACCATAGCTGCCGAGTTCAAGACAGATTTGCCCACTATCCAATGGGTCGTGATCATCTACGCGTTAACCATCGCCTCCTTGCTGTTACCCATGGGTAGGCTGTCGGATCTAGTGGGACGAAAGAAGATCTACATCATCGGCACGGTGGTTCTGGCCGCCGGAGCTATCCTGTCAGGCCTTTCACCATCTTTGGAGATGATGTTCCCTTCCCGTGTGTTGCAGGGGGTCGGGGCGGCGATGACCCAAGGCACTGGCATGGCCATCATCACCGCAGTTTTTCCGGGTAACGAGAAGGGCCGGGCGATCGGCATGTTCATGACCATGGTCGGCGTGGGAGCCATTGCAGGCCCGGCTATCGGAGGGCTTGTAGTTGATGCCTTTGGTTGGCGGGTGGTCTTCTTCCTGACCCTACCATTGGAGGCTATCTGCTTGGTGGCTACGGCTTTTGTCTTGCGGGGCTGGTCGGAAGTCCAAGAAAGCAGTGGCACTGAGTTTGATTGGTGCGGCGCTGCGCTCTCGACCGGGTTCTTGGTGGCCTTGCTGGTGGCCATGACCACAGGCAACAAAGCCGGCTGGACGTCGCCTCTGATCATAGGCACCTTTGGTAGCTCGGTTGCTATGTTGGCGATATTCATCTGGTGGGAGCTCCGCTCTGATGCGCCGATGCTGGATCTCAGATTGTTCAAGGGCAGGACGTTCACATTTGGAATATCTTCGGCGTTCCTGACCTTTTTGGGCTCATCGGCAGTCCTGTTTATGATGCCTTTCTACCTACAGAACGTTTTGGGCTACAGCGCCAAGACAGCGGGGTTTGTGGTGGTACCTGGCGCCTTTTGCATGGCGGTGATGGGGACGGTGAGCGGAATACTTTCGGACCGGTTTGGCCGTCGGCCATTCACCGTGGGCGGGCTGGCGTCTTCGGCCATTGGGTTGTTGATTTTGTCTACGGTTACTGAAGATTCTTCATTGTGGATGGTGGTCCCGGCGCTGATGCTGATGAATACCGGCATGGGGATTTTCTACTCGCCGAACTCTAGTTCGGTGATGAGCACCGTCGGCCAGGTGAAGTACGGGGTGGTGTCGGGGTTTTTAAATCTGGTGCGAAATTCCGCCAACGTGACCAGCATAGCGTTTGCCACCATCATAGTGACCACCACCATGGCTTCCCAGGGCTTCGAGCCTAGCTTAGAAGCTGTTCGCGAAGAGGTTGAGGGGGTTGCTCCGGCGTTTACCCTAGGGCTCCGGTACGCCTTCTTGGCGATGATGGGCATAGTGCTAGCCGGCATGACCCTTTCAGCACTGCAACCGCCTCATGTTGACAATGCCAAATCGTTGGATGGTGACAAGGTGGAGTAATCGGCGGCAAGGGTGTGACACGGACGGCATGTATGACTTATATGGTTCCATGACGGGTGGTTTGGTTGCCGATGGCCGTGTTTCCTGCTCATGGTGTGAACTACCGACATTGGTAGGCTACACAGATATGGGGAATCCTGCTGCGAGTTCCAGTTCCCATCTTAACCTTTCCCATTGTTAGGGGAAAGAACATGTATCGACAGCGGAGTTACTCGTTCACCAGCGACCGGGTTATGTCTACGGTGGCGTAGGACCAGGCTACTTTGAAGGGTGTTTTGCCGGTGTTGATCAGTCTGGGGTGAGTGCCGGGTGTGATGAAGGCGGAGTCGTATTGCCGCACATCGTGTTGTTCGCCGTTGATCATCAAGATTCCCGAGCCCTCGATAATAATCACCGATTCCTCTGCGTTGTGGAAGTGGGTGCGGTTGGACGTGCCAGCCTGGAAGGTGGTGATACCCGCTGGAAATCTCAGTAGCGCCATTCTCTTTGGTTACGCTGCTGGCTACCGAAGCATCTGGAGCCGGTTGCAGGCTTTCGACTTCCTCTCTTCTGATGACTCGTGGCTCCGGCGTTTGAACTCCCTACTTTGGATCGATTTAGTCCTGGGCCAAGAATTCTCTCACGATGTCGCTGGCCGGTTCCCGGTCGGTCATGTTGTACAGAATGACGGCGTTGCGCACCGAATCAGCCTGGAAGAACCGCTCGTAAAGTATCTGGCGGGCTCCGAAGGCGCTGCAACTGACGTCCCAGGCCAGGCGGAATAGCTGGACACGATCTTTGGCCGATGATGTGTCGGTCTCCAGATAGCGGGTAATGTCATCGGCCAGTGGTCCATCCATGTCAGCTTCCGAAGGCAGTGCCATAAGGCTGCTGGATCCCAACAGGTGCAGTATCTCGCCCATGCGCGGATACATCCGGATGAACATGTTACGGGCGACCTGTAACGGCAGCTCTGATGGACACATGACACCCCATTCGTCGACCTTGGCGTCCACCTCGGCCGCCCTCAGGCATGACCGAGTGACTTCCAGGTTCTCGATAATCTCCGCGATCATGGATTGGACCTGGGCCGAGTCGTTGGAGCCCAAGGTTTCTGTCATCAGATTGGCTAGACCCAGTACAAATTCGCATTTGGCCAGGTTCCTTGTGACGACCTGTTGGCCGGCGTGGAGGTGCCTGTTGGTGGCCATCTGCATGTTATTGCAGAGGGCAACGTCGCCCAAAAGGAACACTTTTTCCCATGGCACGAATACGTTATCGAAGAAGGCTACGGCGTCCATCTCCTCGAAGCGAGAGCCTAGAGGATGGTCGTAGTGGGAGCGGCTGTGGTCGAAGCTCTCCCGGCATTGGTATTTCAGCCCAGGCGTGTTGCTGGGAATGGCAAAAGCGAAGGATGTCGGGCTGGGTGCGTTGCCGGGCAGCATGTGGGACGCCGTTGGGTAGAGAGCGATCTCGTCGGACAACGGTGCTAGTGTAGCCAACACTCGCGCGCCGTGGACGACGATTCCGGCGTCAGTTTCTTTCACCACCGAGAGGGCGATATCGGTCCGGTCTTCTAGCGGAGTTGCGCCTGGCGCCCGGTTACGTTGTAGGTTCAATAGAGTGTGGGTCAGTACCAGGTCGCTCTCCCGTATGTGTTCGTAATAATTCTGGATGTTTTGTTTGAACTCGGGGCGGTTCTGGGCGAAATAATCTCCCGCTGCGGCCATGGCCATCATGTTGACGTTCATGAAGTCGGGACTGCGTCCCATCATCCCGCAGGTAGTCTTGGCCCAGTGATACATCATCACCCGCCTCCGCTCTAGGTCTTCGTGAGTCCGGGGAGTTAGGAACGAGAGTCCGACAGGGTCGCCGGTAGTAGGTGACTTGTAGGTCATATCGGCTTTAAGTTTGGCGTCGTGTTGCATGTCCAGCAGCTTGGCCATGGTGTGCACTCCGTTGCGCAGGCCGGGATGGCTGGTGACGTCTTTGATTTTCTCTCCGTTGAGGTAGACCTCAGGCGGGCGTTCCTGCAGACCTTTGATGTACTCCGCTCCGGTTCTGGCTGGCATGGCCTGACCTCCGTGTCTAGACAGCGGCGATTCTTTGTATCTAACGGGGAGATATTACCATGCCCGCCAGTCGTTGCTTCAGGGACTTAAAGGCTGTAACATTCGCGTGCTCAAGTGCGAATTCAGTAGATGGAGATTTTGATATGTATGTTGTGATCGTTCCCATCCAGATTGAGCAGGGTCACCGGGACGAGTTCCTGGAAGCCCTGATGGTAGACGCCAAAGGTGCCAACGAGGATGAGCCGGGTTGCCTAAGGTTCGACGCCGTCCAAGATGCCGATGATGACCACCGCATCTGGCTCTACGAGGTTTATAAAGACGAGGCCGCTTTCCAGGCCCATCTCCAGGCGCCCCACTTCCAGGTCTTCAAGGAAGCTGCTGATAAGTGGCGGATAGAGGGCATCCAGGGCTCGGCCCGAGGCAGCAAGAACCTTTATCCGTCGGATGCCGAATGGCGGTAGACAGACTTTACTAAGAAAGATTTTGGAGATCCGATATGGTTAAGACGATCCTTCAAAGCTCTAAGGTGGCTCCGCCAGGAGGGATCATGTCCCAGGGAGTGGAGGCGCCAGCCGGCAGGATGGTGTTCGTTTCTGGTCAGGTGGCACGGGACTTGGATGGTAGCGTGGTTGGCGTAGGTGATGTAATTGCCCAGACCCGTAAGGTGCTGCAGAACATGCAATCGGTGCTGGCCGAGTCAGGTGCGACTCTCGACGATGTGGTGAAAGTTACGGTGTTCGTGACTAGCCTGGAACGCCACTTCGCCGACATTCACAAGGTTCGAGGGGAGTTCTTCACCAGTGGCTATCCGGCAAGCACTATGGTGGAGGTAAAATCGCTGGTTCACGAGGATATGCTGATTGAGATTGAGGCGATCGCGGTGGTTCAGTGACTCCACCAAATCAAGGCCTTAGGCTTTCAGCTCATAGCGTACAGTAAATCAAAAAAGACGTCCCGATTATCCGGGACGTCTTTCTGTTCTACTGAGGTGGGCGGTTAGCTCTTGGCCGACACGCCGTCCGGGACCAGATTCTTCTCCCAGGGGCCGGGGAAGGCGCCCATGGGGCGGTCGCCGTGCATGAATAGTTTCTCCTGGCGGTACCACTCGCTCCGCGGCATCTCGTAGTAGCACTCGATCCCGTTGCCGTCGGGGTCTTCGAGGTAGATGCCTAGGGACAAACCATGGTTGGAGACTCGTTTGATTTCAACGCCCTTCTCGTTCAGATTGTTGTAGAAGTCTGCTAGATCGTCCAGGTTCTCCATGCGCCAGGCCATATGGTTCAGACCCACCTGGCCCTGGTGGACGCCTTCTGCGTCGGCGCCGACTTCCATCAGTGCGATTTCGTGGGATTCGTCTAGGTTGGCCGTCATGAATGCGGCTCGCCCGGCCAAGAAATCGTAGGTGTGGAGACCCAAGATGTCCTCGTACCATTGACGCGAAACCTCGGCATTCCGAACGTAAATGTTCACATGGCCTAGGTGGCTTGGTGTGTAACCCATCATTCTTCTCCTAACGCAGCGTTGGTTTACGTCGCCAAAACTATCATATACAAACGTCTATTCGCAACCAGGCAACTGGATTTTTGTGGGCATGCTGACGAACAGGGCAGCGTGACTTGTGATGGTGGTATCTCATGTGTCAGGGTAAGTTACGCTCACGATAGGCGCAGAAAAAAGGACGAACAGTCCTCACATAGGCGCGGGTGATACAATAACCTAGCTGAAGCTCTCCGCTTTGGTTCCCCCTCACCATGGGCCGTTAGCTCAGTTGGCAGAGCACCGGACTTTTAATCCGGGTGTCGTGGGTTCGACCCCCACACGGCCCACCATATATTAGGCACAAAAA
>CAJWGH010000012.1 GCA_913031095.1 uncultured Chloroflexota bacterium
TGAAAGAACGCCTAGAAAAAGCTGCAGCCCCTGCCGCCTGGCCCCAACTCGGCGCTCAAGCGATAAGGCTTAACCAGTAGTCCGACCCAAAAAGAAATCCTTCCCGATTTTTAAAAGGGAAGGCCAAGTTGGCCACCCTACGCTTCTGAGGAACCTGCCTTTAGAGAACCAATATCCGCCCCTTCACCTGCCCCGGTTCCAACTCCAATAACCCGATGGACGGCACAACCTTAAAACGCCGTTTCCCTGCCGCACCCGGGTTGAAGAAAGTCAGCCCGCCTCTCTGCTCGTTAAATGCAGAATGGCTGTGACCGTATACCACCGCATCGGCTCCGGCATCAAGATAGACATCAAGCCCATCCTCATCTCCATCTTTAGGAACCTTCACGATGTGAGTCAAGTAGATGCGGCAACCGGCCAATTCCAACATCTCCACTTCCGGGTACTCTGACTCGGCTCCCTCCCGGTCATTGTTTCCCCGCACCGCCGTCACCGGTGCTATCCCTGTAAGCTGCTCGATAATTCCACCCGTGCCGATATCGCCCGCATGGAGAATATGTTCCACCCCCTCCAGCAGAGGCGGCACGCGCGGGTCATAGAAGCCATGGGTATCGGATACCACGCCAACCAACATGACGCCTATTATTCCATTTTGGGGTATATTAGCGCCATGCCAGAAGCGCCAGACTTGGAAGTCGTCAAGGACTATCTGAACGCCTACCTCAAAGACACCCCTGTAACGTCCTGCAAGGTCCTGCGGCCCACTGTTGTCCGTTCATTCGCGGCGGCCGAAGTCCTCGCCGATCTACCAGGCCGAACCCTTCTCGACGCCCATCGCCGGGGAAAATTTCTGACGCTGCGGTTCTCAGGCGGCCGAAGCCTAGTAATCAACCCTATGCTCACCGGGGCATTACAGCACTGTAAAGATAGCGTCCGTGTCCAGAAGAAGACCTGCCTGATATTAAACGTCGGTGGAGATATGGACCTCCGCTACCTAGACGACCGGCAGATGGGCAAGGTCTACTATATCGACAACGGCGAAAACTGTGGGGAAGCTCAAGACGATCTAATCCCTCAATACACCAGTCTCGGTCCCGACATGCTCTCCGGTATCGCCTTTGATGAATTCCAGTCCCGGCTCAAAAAATTCAATGGCGAGATCAAAGGCGTGTTGACCCGTGGCGCTTTCGTCTCCGGCATCGGCAACGCCTACTCGGACGAGATACTCTTCGCCGCAGGCATTTCGCCTTTCAAGAAATGTCAGGCCCTCAAGTCGGACGAAATGCGAACCTTACACACCCAGTGCCACCAGGTACTAGTAGAAGCTACCGAAGTCTTGAAAACTCGCATGGGCGTCGACATCCACAAGAAAGTGCGCGATTTTTTGCTGGTGCATAACAAGGGCGGCGAACCCTGCCCCAAGTGCGGCGGTAACATCACCCAGTTGCACGCCAACCAGCGCATCACCAGCTACTGCCGCAACTGCCAACCGGGACTGCTCATCCGCAACTAATGCTCTCTCTCCGTTCCAGCTTCTATCCAATAATCAGTATTTTCTTATAAGAAAATCGCCTGGACCCGCTAACCAGTCTCAATACATGTAATATTCTGTATTGACATCGCGTAGCCCAAATTATTTAATGTGGGCATGACATTCGGGCTGTTGGTTCTTTACTTGAACCATCTGGCCAAGGCTGGTGTTTTCGGGGATTGCCGGTCTAATGCCGGTTGATGGGGACCGAAAATCATATGCAAGTCAACCCAAGTTTCGATAAACCCGATTACCGCGGAGGAGGAGGAATTAATGCCTAACCAAGAAATTGCTTTGATGGCCCACCTTCTGCGGCGCGCCGGATACGGGGCGAGCCGCGACGAGATTGAGGCCAGAGTTGCCCAGGGATACGACAACGTTGTCGAAGAACTTCTGAACCCCGGGGAAGACCCCGGGATAGACGAAGACCTGATGTACCGCGCCTATCCGTCTTACTTCGATAAGGCAGCGATCGAGACCGGTCAGACCGAATGGGTCTACCGCATGATCAACAACAAGTACCAGCTCAAAGAAAAGATGTCCCTCTTCTGGCACACCATCCTTTGCGCTGGCGATAACAAAGTGGACAATGCACGAACCACCGCCATCCAGATCGACAAGTTCCGGGACTATGGGATGGGCAACTTCAAAGACATGCTCATGATGCTTTCCACCGACCCGGCAATGCTGTACTACTTGGACAACATCGAGAGCCACAAGACGGCCGTTAACGAGAACTATGGCCGAGAACTATTGGAATTGTTCTCCATAGGCGTCGGAATGGACGACGAGTTCAACTACACAGAGGACGACGTCAAGGCCTGCGCCCGAGCCTTCACTGGCTGGAACCTGGCTCCGACGATTCCCGTATTCCCCTACGGACGGACCCCATTCGAGTTCCGATTCGACCCAGCTGACCATGACTACGGGGAAAAGACATTCCTTGGCGAAACCGGTAACTGGGACGGCGGCGACATCGTAGATATCATCTGCAAGCAGCCGGCCACCGCCCGGTTCGTCGCCCGCAAGCTCTATGACTTCTTCGTTGCCGACGAACCGCCGGTGCCTTCATGGCGCCTGAGTGAGCCCCGGGACATGGTCGCCATCAAACAACTGGAAAAGGCCTACTTCGACTCCGGTTACGATATCACCGCCATGTTGACCGTCCTCTTCAACTCTGACTTCTTCAAAGACGAAGCTGTTAGGTTCGCCAAGGTCAAGAGTCCGGCAGATGTGGTCATCGGCACCATGCGCATGGTGGGAGACCATCTTGAGCCCAAGCCGGGCCTGTTCTTTGTGGCCATGGAGCCCAAGTACATGGGCTTCGATTTGATGAACCCGCCCACGGTTGAGGGTTGGCACATGGGCCGTGAGTGGATCAACAGCGGCAGCCTCATCGACAGAATCAACTTCGCATCGTCTATGCTGGGCGATACTGAGTTGCCAGGTGTCAAGAACATTATCAACCGGCTGATGGACCTGGGCGACGTCCCAAGCTCCGAGCAATTCCTGGACGGTTGTCTGGACCTGGTTGGTCCCATGGAACTGGCCCAAGAGACCCGGAATCAACTGACCGAACACTTGAATGCCGGTGGTTCTCTTAAACACTCCACTGACTCTGAGAAGGGTGATTTCTCCCGGCGTACCGGAGAAACTCTTCAGATGATCGCCACCACATCGGAGTTCCAGTTCGGCTAGGAACTCTCTAAAACCCGATAAGTAAACACTCATAATCCGGCCAAATACGGAGGAACAGGAATGGTATCAACGGTAAAAGACCCGGTATTGGCAGTGATGTCCCTATCCGGTGGAAACGACGGCCTGAACACGGTTATCCCGTACAACGACCCTAACTACCGGGACTATCGCAAGGCCCTGGGCATCCCGGAGGACCAGATAATTCCCATCACAGACCAGCTCGGCCTGCACCCAGCTATGGCCCCACTTAAGAAGTACTGGGATGAGGGCAGCCTTGCAATCATCCAGGGTATCGGGTACCCCAACGGGAGCCTGTCTCACTTCCGCTCGATGGACATCTGGGCCACATGCGAGCCTGAAGAATTGGGCGTCGTCGGATGGTTGGGCAGCGTCATACAGGACGTTGACCCCACCGGCGAAAATGTGCTCACCGGCGTCAATTTCGGACGTGGCCTGCCCCGATCTCTAGCCAAAGAGGGCGTTGCGGTCGCTTCGGTAGGAGACCTAAGCACTTACGGACTGCTCACCGACATGGGTGCTGAAGCCCAGCGGGCAGAGGCTCTTGATCTGTTCGGGCGCATGTACGCTCCGGCGATCGGCCAGGGCGCGGTTGACGACTACATCCGCCGTACCGGTATCGAAGCCCTGAAAGGCGCCGACATCCTGACTACGGCCCCTGGGATGTACAGGTCGGAGGTCGAATACGCCAACTCTGCCATGGGCGGATACCTCCGCGACATGGCCCAAGTGCACAACGCAGAGTTCGGGACCCGCGTGATGTTCACCACGGCCCCGTATAACATCTTTGATACCCACGCTAATCAAGCAGTGGGGCATGCCAACTTATTGCAGGACGTGGCTGTGAATGTCGATTCGTTCATGACCGACATCCGCCAACTAGGCAAGAGTGACAACGTAACCTTGTTCTTCTACTCCGAGTTCGGGCGACGAGCCATGGACAATGGCTCCGGCACCGACCACGGCACAGGCGGCGTGGCCTTCGTCATTGGCGACCACGTTAAAGGGGGTCTCTACGGAGAATACCCGTCTCTGGATGCGAACAAATTGGAAGACGGAGGCAACCTGCAGCACAATGTGGACTTCCGTTCCGCCTACACAACTTTGCTCGATCGGTGGATGGGGCTGGACGCCAAGGCGATTACGGGCGGGACATTTGAGCCCGTTCCTTTCTTATAGAAAACCAATAGAGAACAAACCGATTTAAAACCAGAAGATGGACCACTGCGCCGGACCGACAACTGTGGCGCAGGGTCTTTCACCCCTAAGGAGAAAATTGCTATGGCTAGCGTATTCCTGGGAATAAACGACCGGACGTTCACCTACAGCTTCACGGCTGGACGTTCCGAGTTCCAGGGCACTGGATTCCGTAACCCCATGGACTTTGCCCTGGGCCCCGACGACCTGGTCTACGTGGTGAACCGATCCTATGAATCTCGGTCGGACGGCACCCGCATCAACCTTTTCCGTATCGGCGAGGACAAAGAAGAGTACATTACCGAGTTCGGCTCTTACGGCGAAGAGCCTGGTCAGTTCATCTGGCCCATGGCCATCGCACTGGACAAAGACACCAACGTCTACGTCACTGACGAGTGGACTCACCGGGTGACTATCTTCAACAAAGACGGCGAATACCAGAGTCACTGGGGAGCCCACGGTTCCGGAGACGGAGAGCTGAACCGTCCCGCCGGTATCACCATCGGCCCTGACGAGACCGTCTACGTCGTGGACAGCCGCAATAACCGGGTGCAGAAGTTCTCGCTGGACGGCAAGTTCTTAGGTAAGTTTGGCACCGCCGGCTCCGGCGACGGTGAATTCAATTTGCCTTGGGGCATCTGCCTGGACAAGGAAGGAAACATCTTCGTCGCCGATTGGCGCAACGACCGCGTCCAGTCCTTCACCAACGACGGAAAGTGGCTGGCATCCTTTGGCAGGCCAGGCACAGGCGGAGATTGCACCGTCGCAAGGGAAGAAGGCGGCATGCGTTACGCCGACATCCCCGTAGGTGAGTTCAATCGCCCCACTGGCGTCTGCGTCGACGACGACGGCGACATCTACATCGCCGACTGGCTGAACAACCGTGTTCAGGTGCTCACCTCCGAAGGCCGTTTCGTAACCGAGTTCAACGGAGATGCTGCCCTCTCAAGCCTAGGCATAGACAAGATCAAGTCAAACCCTGACATGATCCGCCAGCGCAACGGGGTGCGGGACTTTACTCCTGAGAAGGTCCTATGGGCTCCCTGCGCAGTGCGCGTTGACCACCGTGGCCGTGTCATGATCGCTGACACCACACGACACCGGTTCCAGGTCTACCAGAAGAATACTGAACCCCTACTGGTCTAATCAAGACAGCCGTTCCAGTCGGATATATTCTGGCGCTTGGGTACTTAGAAAACCCAAGCGCCAGTTTTCGTTTCGCAGCAACTCGAGAAAAACATGACCCAAGACACGAATAGAAATCTGGCTAGCGGGCAACTGGCCGCCCAACAAGTCTTTGGGCCTCAGGCTGCGGTCTACGCCACCAGCAAGGTGCATATCCGGGACGATAGCCTGGAGTCTATGGAGCGGATGGTCGGTGCCGTTGGTGGCGTAAACCGCTATGGCTGGACAGTGGATTTAGGCACCGGTGCAGGGTCCACCGCCTTCGCCGTGGCTGGAGTGTCTGACCGAGTCGTCGCTAGCGATGTTACCGAACCTATGCTGCGGCAAGCCCAACGTTTAGGACAAGAAAGAGGAATCGATAATCTGGGCTTCATTCAAAATGCAGCCGAAGCCCTACCATTCGCAAATGAGTCCATCGACCTGGTCACTTCCCGTGTTTCCGCCCACCACTTCGGAAACTTCGAAAAAGCCCTAGACGAAGCTCAGCGGGTTTTGAAGAACGGCGGATCGTTACTAATGGCCGATTCAGTGGCCCCCGAAGACGATGGTATCACCAGATGGATGAACACCATCGAACTGCGCCGAGATTCCAGCCACGTAGAAAACCGGACAATCTCAAGAATCACCGAAATGCTCGCAGAGCGTGGTTTCGCCGTGGTCGAGAACAGTTACCCACGCATATACCTACGTTTCAACGAATGGACAGCCCGCACCAAAGTGTCGCCCGAAGAGACCAAAGCCCTCCGTAAAGACTTCCTAGAAGCCCCCGACGCAACCCGCGAGACCTTCCAAGTAGCGCCCGTCCACGGCGACATAGCTTTCTCTTGGCCCTGTTGGGTGTTCAGAGCAGTCAAGGAGTAACCACCTCAAGGGGTAGTTCTCTTTAACCGACATTATTTGTGGTCCAACCAAGACCGATCCGTAAAATAGACCGGGTTGCTCTTTTCTTTTCTTCGGTCACAAATCAGTTGTCCGAAAAATCCGTTCCAAATCCGTTGAAACTGCCTGGATTTGTTGTGAAAAGAGGGATATATTTCCCCGGTCATTAGGTTGGCAGGCCATCTTTCCGTGTCAGGAAGTGCGCAGTAGGCGGCCAACCTTTGATTGGTAAGGCATGGGCTGGCCGCAGACTAGTCCTGCTTTCCCCTCAACCGGGCATGCCGTATAATTAGGACGTTCTCACTATAGTGGGGCCAAATCCTTATTCCGATTGACAATGCCCATCGGAGAACCCAACGGAAGTGACCAAAAATGGAAGTAGTTTTCACCCAAGACGTTCCCAATAAGGCCAGGGCTGGCGAGGTCCGCAAAGTGCCGGATGGTTACGCACGCAATTTCCTTTTGCCTCAAGGTCTAGCGGAGATCGCCACTCCCGAGGTGCTAAAGCGACTGCACAAAATCACAGCCGTCGGTGATGAGGTTCGCGTCCGCGAGACCGCCATCATGGAAGAACTGGCCCGTGGTCTGGACGATGTCACGATCACTTTGACGGCCAGAATCACACCCACTGGACGGTATTACGGTGCCATCACAAGCACCCATATCGCCATGGAACTCGCCGAGAAAGTTGGCCGCGAAGTGGAGCGTCGTTGGGTTGAGATAGCAGAGCCTATCCGAGAACCTGGCGAATACGATGTAACACTCCGGTTCTCAACCGAAGTCGCTGCCACGATACACGTTAACGCGGAGATAGAAGAATAGGGCGATGTACGCTGAGAAGCTGTTACCCCATGACTTGGAGGCGGAGGAAGCGGTCGTTGGGTCGGTCTTGATCGATGGGGACTGCTTTGCTCGCGTCGCGCCCCACATAAAAGCAGACGATTTCTACCGAGAGAGGAATCAACTCTGTTTTGCCGCCTGTGAAGCACTCTTCCAACGGGATGAGGCTATTGACCAAGTCACCCTGGCCCGAGAACTGAGTCGCGCCAGCCAGCTAGAAACAGTAGGAGGCATGGCCTACCTCAGCCATCTGATCTCCGTCACCCCCACTTCGGCCCACTCCGAACACTACGCAAACGTGGTGGCTCGCACCGCTACCATGCGGAAGCTCATCGACGTTGCGTCTCGAATCTCAGCTATGGGCTATCAGGACACTGACGACGTGGACGCCACACTCCGCCAGGCAGAGGACGCGCTCTTCACCATCAGGGGTCCGGACTCCCAAAGAGGCTTCGTGCCGCTGCGCCAAATCTATGACCAATACATGCAAGACCAGGCCGCCATAGCCGACCCAGTCAGTGAAAACTCCGGCCCGGTAATGGTTGGATACACCGACTTGGACGAACTACTAGGCGGTGTCCAACGATCTGACTTAATCATCCTGGGCGCTCGACCTTCGTTGGGCAAAAGCACCTTAGCCTTGAACATCTGCCTGAACGCTGCCAAGAACGGTTCTTCCGCCGGCGTCTTCAGTCTGGAGATGAGCCGGGAACAGTTAGCCCTGCGGATACTTTCATCCGAAGCCGAAATAGACTCCCACCGCCTGCGTTTGGGGCTGCTCACCGAGGCAGAAGGAGAAAGAATAACCGACGCCATCGGTCAACTCTCCGACCTTCCGGTCTATATCGATGACACGCCCTTCCAAAGCCTGATCGAGATGCGGAGCAAGGCGCGCCGGCTGTCGTTGGAACACGGCTTGGACCTGCTGGTGGTGGACTACCTGCAGTTGATCCAGGGTAGGAGTGGACGGAACGAAAACCGGGTCCAAGAGATTTCAGAGATATCCCGATCACTCAAGGTAATGGCCAGAGACCTGAACATCGGGGTGATTACCTGCTCCCAGTTAAGCCGTGGCGTTGAACAGCGACCTGGACACCGACCCATGCTGTCCGACCTGCGTGACAGCGGTAGCATCGAACAGGACGCCGACGTGGTGATGTTCCTCCACCGGGACGACGTTTATTTTACCGAAGACGAGTGGGACCAACAATTCCCAGGCCGCCCATTTCCCAGAAACATCGCCGACCTGATCGTTGCCAAGCATCGTAACGGACCCACCGGCAACCTGCAGTTATTCTTCCGGGACAATCTGGTGCGGTTCGATTCATTATCCAGGGTGGACGACTTCTAGATATGGCTCCTTCCGGGACCTTCTCTGGCTTCACCGGGAAAACGCTCTACACCCCGGTGCCCAACCCGGTTTTCGGACCTATCCTGGAGCAGATCCAGGACCTGGCCGAACTCAAGGTAACCCTACGCGGTCTGTGGCTGTTCCACCACAAACGAGGCAATCTCAGGGCCGTTACCTTGGACGAATTCCTGGCAGACCGTTCACTGATCAAGGGGTTAAAATCCCAAAACAACAAATCGTCAGAAGAAGCCATACGGCAAGGTCTGCGACTCGCTGTGACTCACAAGACTTTTTTGACCCACGAGTTAGCGGGAACTGGAACCATATTCCTCCTGAATTCCGAGGCCGACCGACGGGCCTTGGCCCGGTTAAACGCTGGTCAGACCGCCGCCGATATTGAGGAACAGCCAGAAGCCGATACGCCGGCCCCGGAGCGACGAAACATATTCGCACTCTACGAAGACAGCATCGGGTTGCTGTCACCTTTACTGGCGGAAGAGCTGAAAGAGGCCGAGGAGCGCTACCCGGAACCCTGGGTACGGGAGGCCTTCGGCATCGCGGCGGCCGAGAATAAACGAAGTTGGCGTTATGTGTCCGGCATCTTGAGACGCTGGACCGCCGAAGGCAGAGAGACTAGGGGGGATTCCAGGCCCGTGGAGACCGGGAGGGAGAAAGATGGAAAGCCTGGGCGACATACTGAGAAGGATCACGGCCAGAAATATCTCGACGAGTACCAACGGCGGAGGGGTGCTCCTCCCGGACACCGAACCGACCGCTGAGCTCTGTCACCAGTGCAACGGCAGCGGTTGGGTCACACACCGTGTGCACATCGGCCATCCCGACTTCGGACAAGCCGTGCCCTGCGTCTGCCAAGAAACCCAAGACGCCACCACCCGCGCCGCCGCATTGCGCCGTTACAGCAACCTGGGCGCTCTAGCCCGTGTATCCTTCGCTAATACCGACCTTGAAGGCCCATTGCCAGACGTTCCCAGCCAGCAGCTATTCGCCGAAGGCATGACTGCAGCAGCTAAGTTCGCCGAAGATCCGAACGGTTGGTTAGTGCTCACCGGACCCAGCGCCAGCGGCAAGACTCACCTAGCGGTAGCGATAGCTAACCGGTGCATCGAACGCAATCAGACCGTCTTTTTTATCGTTGCTGCGGACCTGCTAGACCACCTACGGGCAGCCTACTCGCCGGACAGCCCAGTTTCCTACGATGAATTATTTGAGCAGGTGCGCAACGTGCCTGTATTGATTCTCGACGATCTGAGCCTCACCAACGCCACCCCCTGGGCCCAAGAAAAGCTTTTCCAGGTTATAAACCACCGGTACAACAACGCTCTTCCTACCGTAGTCACGGTGCGTGGGCCGCTGCAACGTCTAGATGATGGCCTGCGTACTCGGCTTGAAGGGGCCGACGGTACTGCATCGGTGGCGCAGTTAGGAAACTTCAACAGCCGGTTAATCCAGGGCATCGGAGAAGTTCGCACCGAGATGCTACAGCGGATGACCTTCGAGAATTTCGACACCCTTGGCGGGCCTGATGCGTCCTCACAGGATCAAGAATCCCTAGACAATGCTAAGCATACCGCCGAAACGTTCGCCGCCGACCCTGACGGGTGGCTACTGCTCAACGGCCCACGAGGCTGCGGAAAGACTCACCTGGCTGTTGCCATCGCAGGTGAGCGGTTAAACCGCGGCAGCCAGGTCTTTTTCGCCTTCGTCCCAACGCTGCTAGACCATCTCAGGGCCACCTTTAGCCCGGAAAGCCCCGTTGGGTACGACGAATTGTTCGAGCAGATAAATTCGGTCCCGTTACTGGTTCTAGACGACCTGGGCGCCGAAAGTAGCACCGCGTGGGCAGAGGAAAAACTCTACCAGATCGTCGTCCACCGCCACGAGGCCCGTCTACCGACTGTCATAACCACCGTCTCAACCATGGAAGAACTTGAGGATACCAAGTCCCGCATCGCTTCAAGGCTGGTGGACGGCATAGTTATCAACTGGGTCCCCATAAGGGCCCCTAACTACCGAGACCAACGCCGAAGAGACTGATTTAGCGGGCCCGGCCAACCCTACGGTTGATTCAAATCTCCTGAAAGCTTCGAAAATCACGTCAACCTTTCTTTGCAGGGCTGGAGTAATCTGCTTTTATCGATCAATACTTAAACTCTTCCCGCACCGGACTGAATATATCGAGCGCTATAGCCTTGGTGGTATAGGCCTTGGCATAGTGTTCAACATTACCGGGGATGATATACATGTCGCCGGGCTTCAGAAGCTTGACCTCGCCGTCAACGCCCATCTCCAGTTCGCCTTCAACGATAATCCCACCCTGCTCGTGGGGATGCGTATGTAGCGGAACCTCCGAATCGGCATCAACTTCCACCAGTGAAAACAGCATCTGCTCTCCCCAGAATGTGCGGGTGCGTGCGCCGGGTACCAGTTCCAAGGGTTCTCTGCTCGCCGCGTCGATGAAATAGGACATCATTTCCTCCAAATAATCTGGGAGCGCAGCAAGAGTGCCAACTGAGTCACTCGCTGTTCTCTTTCATGCTTACGTAGATCTCGTTAGTCCTTGGCACCTTGATCCGTATG
>CAJWGH010000013.1 GCA_913031095.1 uncultured Chloroflexota bacterium
TGTTCGCTGGGGAAGTTGGTACTCCACGTTTGCTGAATCTGTTCGATCGGCTTGAGATGAAGACCACTTGGTTCGTTCCTGGACACTCGATAGAAACGTTCCCCACGGAATGCAAGATGATTGTGGAAGGCGGTCACGAGATGGGGATGCACGGCTATTCCCACGAGAACCCTATCGCTATGTCTCCAGAACAGGAAGAGGCGGTGTTAGTGAAGTGCATCGATTTGATCACTGGGGTTTCTGGCAGCCGTCCTACAGGCTACGTGGCTCCTTGGTGGGAGTTCAGTCACATCACCAACGAGTTGCTGCAGAAGCACGGCATAAAGTACGACCACAGTCTGATGCATCGGGATTTTGAATGCTATTACGTGCGGAAAGGTGACAGCTGGACCAAAATCGACTACTCCAAGCCCGCCGAGCATTGGATGCACGCCCTGGTACGGGGAGAAGAAACGGACCTGGTGGAGATTCCCGCCAACTGGTACCTGGACGACTTGCCTCCGATGATGTTCATCAAGAAGGCTCCGAACAGCCATGGTTTCACCAATCCTAGGGATATAGAGCAAATGTGGCGAGACCAATTTGATTTTGTTTATCGGGAATATGACGAGGCGGTGTTTCCGATCACCATCCACCCTGATGTCAGCGGTCGACCTCAAGTGCTGCTGATGCTGGAGCGGTTGGCGGCATACATCATGTCCCATGATGGGGTGACGTTTAAGACTTTCAATGAGATTGCAGATGATTTTATGGCCCGACACCCACGGGGATAGGCTGTAAGCTCGCCACACTCGCCATTTTGGTGACGGCTAGAATCCAGGCCGGTTGCATAGGTCAACGTTGATTCTGTGAAAGAATATCGGATTCTAGCGGGGACTGGAATGGAGGGAAGACGCGGGTTCAACCCCGGTCACAGGTATGCCGCACAACCGTTGCCATGATTCTTCCGTGGTTAAGGTTGGCAGATTATTGGCGGCCTAAGGCTCTTCTTAGAATGGCAGCCGGGTTGAAGACCTCGGGTATACAACGATCCCCAAAAGTCCTGCGATGATTTGACGGGTCTTTTCTGTTTGGTGGGTGGGTTTTACCGTTGGCCGTACATCGGTTTGAAGAAGCTGTGTAGAAAGTTGCGGCCGTGGGCCCATGCGTGGCACCGTTTCAGTACGTTATCAGGGATCTTCTCGCCGGATCTGTGAGTGACGCGGAAGGCTTCGTAACTCTTCAGCTCCGGCGGAACGTCCGAGGTGAAAATCAGTTCGCATTCTGAAGCCGATAAGAATAGTTTCAACGCCTCAAATCCCTTTGGCTTCTTGTTGGGCGTTTGGTAGACGAACAACTCCGTGGCGCCAATCAATTCGTCCAGGTGGTCGTTGCCGTTCCCTCGGCCGCCGCCCTGGCGCAACTGCTCCCGGTTAAATCCGGCGTTCGTCAGGCTGCCCCGTCCGCGTAAAGTCATGGTTTTTATTCTCGCTAGATTGTTGATGTTGGGCAAGGTCCGGAGAAGCCATCACTCAACGATATCTCCAATCTTAGTGGAAAATCCCGTCGTAAGAAAACCCGGCTGCGCCGCCGACTAGGGGAATAGGGCCCAGCCGGTCATGTCTGTCTCGGCTTTGAAGAGATGTCCCTCAGCGCTGGTTACGTACAGGGTCGAACGGCCTGGTCCGCCAAAGACACAATTGGTCGGCCGGACGCAGGGCACCGGGTGCGTCTCGATAATCCGGCCTTTGGGGTCGAAAACATAGATCAGCGGACCAGGTCCAGACTGAGGCCAACCGGCGGTGGCAATGATGTTTCCTTCTTCGTCCAAGCACATGCCGTCGATGCCGCGCTGGGCGTCGCGTTTGTTGGTGCCGAAGGCGTGAAGGGTGTCGTAGGGGCCGAGAGAGCCGTCATCCCGGATGGGATAGGCCCGCAGTTCGCGATCTATACTGGCGTCGTCACTGTTGCTCTCCGCTACATAGAGGGTCTTGCCGTCGATGGACACCAGGATGCCGTTGGGCATGGTGCTGTCGGTTTCGACCCTCGCCACGGAGTAATCTCCGTCTTCCTGGGGAGTCGCGCAGAGCACGGCGCGGAGGCCCGGCTCTTCCGTCTCCGATTCGTCGATGTTGGTGGCGTTCCAAGGGTTGGTGAACCAGATGCGCCCTTGCCGGTCCACAGCTAGGTCGTTGGGGGTGTTCAGCTGATGGCCGTCAAATTCGTCGGCGACCACTACATTGCTGCCGTCGGGGTCGAAGCGTAGGATGGCGCGGCCGCCGGAGCAGCAGCCGAAGAGACGACCCTGTTCGTCATGGGCTAGGCCGTTGGTGCGGTTAGTGCCTTCACGCCAGACCGTTATCTCGTCGGTCTTGTGGTCACAGCGGTAGATGCGACTAGCTGCGATGTGAGTGAATAGCAGGTTCTCGCCGTCCCATACCGGGCCTTCGGTAACGCTGCCGTAGGGTTTGTTAAGCAGTTGAAAACGCCAACTCATGGGGAAGTTCCTCCGTATTCTGGAAGCAATTCGCGTAGAGCCAGATTCTAGCAGACGGTGGTAATGCGAACAAACGGCGGTCTCCAGCCACGAGACCGATGCTATACTTTTTCCAAGCTATCTGCATAAGGCGGACTAGAATCCATTGGCGCGTGTTGGCAGAGAAATATTCGAAGCGGTGGCCCTTGCCGCAGTGGTGTTCTTGCTGTTGCAGACCACGGTGCGTAACTTCAAGGTGGACGGTTCCAGCATGGACCCCACTTTAGAGAGCGGTCAGTACCTGTTGGTGAATCGACTGGTATACCTGAACGTCGACATGGACCGGCTATCCAAGATAGTCCCGTTCTGGAGCGGTGAAGAGGACTCTTCTCGGCACGCCATCCATGCTCCTAAACGGGGTGAGATTATTGTGTTTGAATTCCCAGATAAAAACCCTAACAACTCCAGAAAGGACTTTGTGAAAAGGGTGGTCGGCCTGCCCGGTGAAACGATCCGCATGCATGCTGGGGAAATATTCGTGAATGAAGAAGTACTGGACGAGCCGTATCTGTTGGAGAAAGACAGGTCAAACGCCCAGGAGATAACACTGGGAGAAGGAGAATATTACGTTCTCGGGGATAATCGTGACCACAGCAACGACTCCCGTGCTTGGGGGGTGGTCCCGAAAGAAAATGTGAAGGGCAAGGTGTGGATGGTGTATTGGCCGGCGACTAGGATCCAATTAATACACATTCTGGACAAGATACCCGGCTTCTTATGGGCCGCTCCGGCCTCGTCTTTCGGCCTTTGGGTGAAGGGGATTTCCTAGCTGTTAGGCGGTCCGACCAGGATGTCGTCGCCGTCGATCTGGACGTTGAAGACCCGAAGTGGTGTGTTGGCCGGTGGGTTTGTCGGCACCCCAGTGATACAGTTGAACGCCCCGCCGTGCAGCGGGCACTCCACTTCGTCGCCTCTCAAGTCACCCTCTGACATAGAAGCATAGGCGTGAGTGCAGATGTCATCAAGAGCATGGATGTTGCCGTCAACATTGACGAGCAGTACTTGCTCATCATCTACTTCCACTGCGATCATCTCACCAGGTCGAATCTCACTTACCTGAGCAACTTTGATAAAGCCTGCTTCAGCCATGTTTGTGTTCACTCCTATGCGGTATCTGGCTCCGTATCTGCCCGAGAGACATTATAGAGGAGTGGTATGGTGAATTTGAAGGGCAGTTGAACGGAATAAAGGTCCGAGTCTGTGGACAGCCGAGCGGACGGCTGCCTATAATGGCTCAGGTCCCAGGGGTTCCCGGCGGCAAGCATATCCGGGTCCTGTGGGCGGGTTTACCCGCCAAGCTGGAGAGGTGCCGGAGCGGCCGAACGGGCACGACTGGAAATCGTGTAGGGGAGCAATCTTCTCGCGGGTTCGAATCCCGCCCTCTCCGCCATGCTTCTTTCCCTATAGCGTCGATCCCGCGGCTATTTGTCACGTCAGCTAACTTCGTAGAATCCCTTTCATGAGAAAGCCGTGGCAGTCAATGGCGCGCTAGAAGGCGCGGGTTTGGACACGGCGTTTCATGCGGCCCTAGATCTATGGGCATGTGTAGGATTCTAGCGAAATATCACTACCAGTGACCTGGCGCCTGGCAGGCCCAGGCGCATACGCTAGCTCACACTCTAGCTAGGTGCGCCATGGACGGCTTTTGACTGTTCGCATATATGGTGACCAGCGTCGAGAGATTGCCAACACCCATTTGGCCGAATGCCACGAACACACCCATATCATTCGCCGGAACGAATCTGAATCAGAAACATGCCATTATAATCTGACCAACGCTTACCGGCACGTAGTGCAGCTATTACCACTGCTCGGGGGTCGTGCAATCCCCGCCCAACCTGCAAAGGGGCGGATTTCCGCCACCAAGGCGCTGAACACCTGGGACTTTATCCGGAACTAGATGCCTAGCGTCTCGTATACCTCTGGGTTGGCACATTCTTCGAGGCGCTCACCCTTCAGTCCTGCGATTAGGTTCCTGGCCGCTAGAAGATGCATCTCCCGGCGGGAGCCGCTGGAGGCGCTGCCGATGTGAGGCAGGACCACCACATTGTCCAGGCCTAGGATGGGATGGTTGGGAGGCACAGGTTCGGGGTCGAAAACGTCCAGCCCTGCCCCTGCGATCCAGCCCTTGGTCAAGGAGTTATACAGTGCTTCAGTGTCCACCACCGGCCCGCGTGAAAGGTTAATTAGGATAGCCGACTTCTTCATGCTTCTCAGTTGCTTCTCGCCGATGAAACCGTGGGTTTCAGGAGTCAATGGTACATGGAGGGAGATAAAGTCAGACTCCGCCAACACCCGTTTGAATGATGCATACTTGAAGCCGAACTCTTTCTCAACGTCGCGCTTTCTGGTGCGGGAGTGGTAGAGGACCTTCATATCGAATCCCAGCGCCCTTTTGGCAGTCTCTATGCCGATGCCCCCGAGGCCCACAACACCCAGGGTGCTACCATTGACCTCTGATCCCAGCCAGAACATGGGGTGGTGGGAGATTTTCCAATTCCCGTCGCGGACCCACTTGTCGCTCTCGACTACTCGCCGGGCGACTGCCAACAGCAGAGCGAAAGCCAAGTCGGCGGTGGATTTTGCCAGTACCCCAGGGGTGTACCCAACCAGTATCTCCCGCCTGGTGGCTTCCGGAATGTCTATGTTGTCCAACCCGACCGCAACTTGGCTCAACACTTTGAGTTTTGGCGCGGCGTCCAGAAGAGGGCCGTCGATGCGATCCATGACGTTGATGATGGCGGCGTCGACGTCGGACAAAGCTTCCTTGAGTTGTTCCGGAGAAGGCGGCTCGTCGTGGGGCCAGAGTTCTATCTCGGCGGTCTTTTCGATGAGGTCCAAGGCGTCGGGAAATATCTGCCGTGAAACGTAAACTCGGGGTTTGAACATCATCGAAATTCTTCCCTTAACTCAAGCTGCGTATTCGTCAGTAATTGTAGCAAAGGAAGAGGCGGAATTGATGCCTATTCTGAGGAAATCCCCGGTGCTATACTGGACTGCCTCCCGCGCCTGGCACAGATTGCCACTGAAACCCGATGGGACACCAGGAGAATCATAGATATGGCCTTGTTTTTGAACGATCAAGAGGTTGCCCAACTGCTGCCGATGGGGGAGTGCGTTGATGTGCTCGACCAGGCCTTTGCTCACGCTGGAGAAGGCAAGGTAGATAACCGGCCGAGAGACCGGATCCGTATGCCTGGTGGCTTCTTCCACTTCATGACTGCTTCCAACGCGGGCCAAGGAGTGTTTGGATACAAGGCTTATCCCTCTTTCGGCGGCCCTGGCTCGGCCAAGATGCTCGTCATGCTATACGACTATCAGACAGGCGGGCTGCTGTCTTGCATGGAGGCGGGCCGCCTGGGGCAGATTCGCACCGGCGCTGCTAGCGGAGTCGCCACCAAGTATATGGCCAAGAAAGACGCCGCTACAGTGGCGGTGGTTGGGTCCGGATTTCAGGCCCGCACCCAACTGGAGGCGGTCTGTGCGGTCAGGGACATTAAGTCCGTGAAAGTCTTCAGCCGCCGCGAGGAACGCCGCGAAGAGTTTGCTAAACGTAGCGGTGATAGCCTCAAGCTCGATGTAACAGCGGTAAAAAGCGCTGAAGAATGCGTTGCTGGTGCCGATGTGGTGATCGTAATAACTTCGGCGCGTGAGCCAGCTCTATTGGGCGAATGGCTGTCGCCCGGTGCTCACATAAACGCGGCGGGCGGCAACCATTGGATGCGCCGCGAGATTGATGAAGAAGCTGTGTTGCGGTCAGAAGTGATCGTGGTTGATAACCTAGATCAGGCCAAGATTGAGTGCGGAGACCTCCTCTGGTTGGAACCAAGGGGGAGCTTTCGCTGGGACATGGCCAAAGAGCTTCAAGACGTGGTGGTCGGCAGGGTTAACGGCCGTCCATCAGCGGGCTCGATAACATTGTTCGAATCCATGGGCCTGGCTCTAGAAGATATAGCGGCGGCTCAGTTGGTTTACAGCAAGGCCAAGGAGCAAGGCATCGGGCAAGAACTTCCATTCTAGACGCGAGGCAAAAGAAATGGCGGCAGCGACATTAGCTGCCGCCATGGAGATGGGAGTAAACCCGGCTATAATCTGAGGAGAGGTAGTGGCTTTGAGGGCGTCTTGGGTTGCAACCGGGGTTACTGCCGAAAAATCATCTCCGCGATGAAAGACGGGCTATTAGAAGCCCAAAGGTCCGACGCGGCGGACAGGCTCGCTCTCTGCGAGCTTGTGCTCTGTGCGGTCTTTCTTGCTCATAGCGGGGCCCGATAGCCAATCGTAAGCTGCGGCGAAGCTGCCTTCCATGTGATGCAGCATATCTCCGAGATGCAAGAAGTTCGGGTGCCTGTGTTTGTTCGCCTCTGCCATTTTCCCGTTTCCTAGCCTTAGGACTTAACGTCCGGTTAAGTATGTAGTTTCGCAATATTAATACTGCTACTTAATCATTTATTATGATAAATTAGACTTAGTATTGTGTCAAGCTATAATACATACCTGATATAATCGCATTATACGATAGTTGGTATCGTAAGACGGATTGAGGATACTATTACGTAAATCAACAGAATTGCTCGCGTGCAAAGCCAATTGTTGATGATTACGTAAATTAACGTTGCATAATAGACTTAAAAGAAAGGAATGACTTCTTTGGCGAAGAGACGCATAGACCCGGCGGCATCGGACTCCGATATCAGGTGGAAGTTGACCTGCATGGAAGCGGTGTCGAACCCGCCTACCTCCTGGGTGTAGCCTGAGATCTGGTGACGGATGTCTTCAGGATTGCCTACCCAGATGGTTCCGCTGTTCAATAGTGAGTTGAAATTAGCTGAACGAAGGCCATCCAGATAGCCTTCATAGCCTGGGTAGTCCTCGGATGACCTACCAGCTCCCCACCCAGAATCCCGTTCCGCAGCTGCCACCAACGACTTGAAATAGGAGTTGATGTTTGGCTTGGCGATGCGGTGAGATTCCTCGCGGTCTTCGTGGCAAAACATGTGGAATCCCAGGGCAATCTTGCCTTTCCCTGGGTGCCCAGCCTCACGCCAAGCTTCCTGGTATATGCTGACGGACTCGCGCATCTGTGGTCCGGCAAAAGCGACTAGCATCAAGTTGAAACCGTTACGTCCGGCCGCTTCCATCGACTGCGGGGTGGCCAAGGCGGCCACCCAGAACGGTGGCCGCGGTTGCTGAGTGGGCCTGGGCAATGATGTCACATTATGGAACCGGTGAAAATTGCCTTCGAAGGTTACGTTTTCCTCCTCCAGCAAGCGGCGCACCGCTTCAACACCTTCATCGAAACGGGCTCTGCTCTCGTCCATGGTACGGTCGAAGCGTTGGAACTCGTGGGGGAGGAAGGCCCGGCCAAAGCCGCAGTCCAGGCGTCCGTTGGAGATGGCGTCTAACATGCCTATCTCCCCGGCAACTTTCAACGGATGGTTAAATATCGGCAGCACAGCCCCCGTGAGCAGGCGTGCTTTGCTGGTGCGCTGGGACGCGGCGGTGAGGAATATGTGAGGAGACGGGCTATAACCCCCGTAAGACTCGAAGTAATGCTCGACCGTTCGGACCTGAGAATAGCCCAATTCGTCGCAGAGTCCGACTAAATTCAGGCATTCGTTCCAATATTGCTGACCGGACTTCTCGCCAGGGCCGACGTCCGGAAAGAACTGGAGTCCAAATTCCATATGGTCCTCGGTTAGTTGATTTAGAGCCCCAGTTTGCCGGGGTTCATGATGTCATTGGGGTCCAAGGCCTGTTTGATGGCTTGCACCACTTCCTGCCCCACGCCCATCTCTCGGGCCAGCAGGTGGTTCAGCTTCACGCCAACTCCGTGGCAATATTCCATCACGCCGCCCATATCCTGGGCCAGCTCTAATATCTCCTGCACCGTCTGTCCTAACCGTTCCCTGGAGTCTTCAGTCGTACCCGATGCTGGCATGATCAACATAGAGAACAACTCAGGCCGAGACCAGATGGCGTATTCGGTAACCCGGATTCCAGCCTGGGCCATGATTTTGTCGCAACGCTTGCGGTATTCCAGCACTCGCGAGATGGGGAGTCCAAGGTGTAGATAGTCGAAGCCATGTCGGTTGCGCCCGCGGCTCCAGCGGACGCTTCTTGGTTTGCCCAGGGCCGACACTTTGTAGTTTTCTGCGGATTGCCTCCGGTCTCCCCAATAGGCGGTGGTAGGATCCGGGCCGAGCATGCGTCCGCCGAACTGAACGCAGACTGAAAGGGCCCTTTTTTCGTTGGCGGCCACACCCTCTTGGAACCCCTCAAAGAGCAGGTGGAAGATGATTCCGTCCTCCTCTTCCGTAAGGTCCATCAGGGTCGGGCGGACCCCCAGGGCGAACATCTCGGCGGCCGCTTTGAAACCCTGGTCGAAAGTGTCGAATGCGACGCTCTGGAATACCTGGGCTTCGGGCAGCCGGAACACGCGAATAATTGCCTTGGTGATGACGCCGAAGACCCCCTCCGAGCCGATGAACAGGTGTTTCAAGCTGGGGCCTGAGGACTGGCTGGGCACGGCCCTAGTGCTGACGACCTGTCCGGTGGGCAGCACAGCTTCCAAAGCGACAACCTGGTCTCCCATGGGGCCGTGGGCGCCGGCACGGTAGCCGACACCGTTGGTGGAGATGGTGCCAGCCACGGTGGCTATGGGCACGCTGTATGGGTCGTGGCCCGGCATCAGACCTTGGTCAAAAAGGGAATTCTCCAAGTCTTCCAAAATCACCCCGGCTTCAACCTCAGCGGTCATGTCTATGGGATTGATCGCTAGTATATTGCTCATGCGCTTGAGGTCAAGAACGATGCCGCCCAAGGTGGGAACTGTTGCTCCCATGACGCCGGTGCCTCCGCCGTAGGGAATCACGGGCGTTTGCGATTTGTTGGCCAGCTTCAGGACGGCACTTACTTCCGCTGTAGTAGCGGGCCGGGCAACGACGTCAGCCAACCGTTCGAACGAGCCTTCAGCGCCGAAAGCACGGGACGGAGATAGGGCATCTCCAGAGTAGCGGTCGAGGTCGTAGAGGTCTGTGAGGACGTTTTCCGCGCCCAGCGCTCTAGTCAGCGAGTCGATGAGGGAGCTTGGGATGGCCGTCGCCATTAAGGTCCTGGGCGGTAAGACCAGATGCTGCCTGCAGCCGAGTCTTCCACAGATACACCCTGACTCTCCAGCCAATTCCTAATCTCGTCGGCTAGAGCATACTGCTTGTAAGTACGGCATTCTGTGCGGATGTGTACAAGCCGGTCGATATCGGGGCCGGACACAGTATCTATGCTGGTAGCAGGGGTTTCGCCAAATAGTTCCGACAGCTCGGCTTGTCCGGTTGCCAGGAGCTTGGAGTGGATATCTTTCACCATGGCGTTGTACAGGCCGGCGTCCAAGTTCAAAGAAGCGTACCGCTCTTGAAAGGTCAGTCCGAGGAGAGAACCAAGGTGGCGCAGGCAGTCTTGAGCAGCGGAGATCGAGTTCCCTGCGTCGCGTTGGCGGTTGATCTCGTGGGATAGATCGAACATCGCAGCGAGGGCTTTAGGCGTATTCAGGTCGTCGTCCATTCCCTGAATGAACTGCTCTTGGAACGGGGTCGGATCCATGGGAGCACCGTCGGAATCGACCTGCTCTCTAAGAACGTTGCGGAGGCGGTCAGCGCTGCGTTCCATGGAGTCGCAACCCTCATCGCTGTAACTTAAGGGGCTGCGGTAGTGAGAGCTAAGAAAGTATAGGCGGATGGCGTCTGGGCTGTAGCTTTCCAGGGCTTCTTCAACCGACACCAAATTCCCGAGGGATTTGCTCATCTTATCTTGGCCCAGTTGTAGGAGGCCGTTATGCACCCAGTAGCGGGAAAAGGGCTTTTCTCCCGTGGATGCCTCGCTTTGCGCAATTTCATTCTCGTGGTGAGGGAAGATTAGGTCCTGGCCGCCGCCGTGGATGTCCAGGGTTGAGCCCAGATAGGTCATGGACATGGCGGTGCATTCGATGTGCCAACCGGGCCGGCCGGGTCCCCAGGGGCTTTCCCAAGAAGGCTCACTGGGGCGCGCGCCCTTCCAGAGCACGAAGTCCATGGGATGTTCTTTGTTCTCATCAACCTCGATGCGGGCGCCGGCTTGCATGCCGTCTAGGGTGCGGTGACTCAGTTTGCCATAGTCATCTTTCTTGGTGACTCGGAAGAATACATCACCGCCACCTGGGTAAGCTGAGTCGTTGTCGATCAACTTCTGGATGGTCTCGATGATTGGGCCGATCTCTTGAGTAGCTCTGGGGTAGACGTGGGCGCGTTGTATGTTCAGGGC
>CAJWGH010000014.1 GCA_913031095.1 uncultured Chloroflexota bacterium
CATCATGGGTCGAGCGCCAAACCTGTCTCCTAGGTGGCCCGTAATGGGAGCAAAAATGGCACTGAATACATAGTAGAGGCCGATGGCCATGCTAAGCTGACCGATTCCAAAGCGGAAGCCGCCTTCGGGATCGGTCAGAGGCGGCACCATAACGCCTGCGATCATAAAAACAGAACTACCGAAGACCTGGACGATCGCCAACACAGCCACGATCACCCAACTGTAGTGGATGCCAAAGGGCATCTTAGTGGCCGAATATCCGAACTTGGGTTTACCTAGAAGGGCCAATTAACCCATCCAACCGTTTGTTTAGCTACTTGCCGTTACCAGTGCATTGTACCGAGTCGCCATGACAATCACAGTCCGCCGTCAGATCATGATATTCATCTGATTGACGATAGTTGTGCCCAAAGTAGTGTCCCCGGCGACAATGACCTTGCCGGAACGTATTGCTTCCGCGGGGTCCCAGCGTCCGCACCCCAGACAAGCAAAGGTTTCGACATCGGTGGTAATCCGGACCGTCGGTGATTCCGGCTCTGAGTCCAGTTCACTGCCCCGTCCCCCTTCGACGGCCACAGGAACAATTTGGCCCGCCGGGCCGGTGATGTCAAATACCACGGTGATTCCGTCGGGGGCTTGGGCTTTTCTGGCCGCAACGAATGGCATCGCCCGGGCCACGCGGCCCACGGCGTGAGCCGCCACAGAGCTTTCTAGCTCACCAGGAACGGCCAGCGCCCGCCGGATGTCCTGCTCATGCACCCAGGCGTCCATGATGCGGATGCGCACGAACTCGGTGACCGTGCCAGGGCCGATAGGTGTTTGCATCTCAGTGGCGAACTGCTCCTCAGACAGGCCTCTGAGGTAAGTCAACCGCCGACTGGTCAACTCCCGGAACTCATCCAGAACCTTTTCCCCTGACCAAGGGCGTCGAAAATCCACCACCACTTCATTGGACTGACCGACGTCGTTCTTGACGTGGGCCGTGTCTTGGGGAGTGTGGTCAGGTCGGGGTTCTCCCAATATCCCGGACTCGGCTCCTACCAGATGGGACACCTGGTCTTGTACCGACCAACCGGGGCAGTCGGTTGGCGTATTCCACTGGGCTTCAGTCAGTCCAGAGCACAACGAGTCGATGGAACTCCAAACATGTTCCATCAAGTCAACCACTTGTTGATTGGTCATAGCTCTCCTCTGTTTGACTGGTGTATCGGTGCGAAGTCAGTGTGCTTTTTCCTCTTCCTTGCGGCGAATATTCTCTCGGTAGGTGATGTAGTGTATGGCCTCGTCCGCGCCCATGCGCCCCACTGGCCCCGTAGCATACATGGCACCCAGCACGGTGCCGCCACGGCCCAATAGGAACTCGGTGGGCTGAATGTAACCACCCCGATCCTCGGACCACCATGATCCCAGCAGGTCGCCGTCGGCTTTGGTTGCAGCGTAAGCCATAGGAAAAGTCAACTTATTGTTGTCGGCAACTTCTTGAGCCAGTTCTTTGGTATCAACGCTGACGGCATATGTGGTGACGTCCAGTTCCTCCAGCGCTGCTTTGTTAGCTTCCCATTCGGCTAACTGCCGGTTGCAGTAGGGTCACCAATGGCCTCGGTAGAACAACAACGCTGTGTACCGGGTAGGTGCGTCGTCGGGTAGGGTGATAGTGCCCCCATCTAACAGTTGGAGGGCAACCTTTGGGAGGCGGTCCCCCTGTAGTAATTTCTCGCCCATTATCACTCCTTATATATTTGGCCGATACAGCCCGATAGTTGAGCACTCAACGAGGACCGCCAGAGCCAAAAATGTTTCTTTGTTGATTGCTTACAATTTCAGTTCTATCGGGGATTACAGCCAGCATAGCCGTGGCCCGGAGCCTCGTCAACAACGCACCACCTTGGAGTTATTTGACCTGCCAACTACCCTGGGTTAACCTGCCTTCAAATCTCGCCACTTGGAGGCAGGTCGTGCAGCAGATAACCAGCAATGTATGGGTTGAGACCGAGACTAGGGGCTGCAACTTTGGGTTCGTAACCACGAGTGACGGCATCGTTATGGTCGACAGCCCCCACAAACCGACCACCGCCATGTGGCTGAAGTCAGAGATCGCGAAGCGGGGGCTGCTCCGCTACATCATCAACACAGAGCCTCACGGCGACCACTGGACCGGCAATGCGTTCTTCGACGCCCCAGTGGTGGCCCACGAGGGTGTCCGCGCCCGTATTCTAAACACCGACATGGCCGAACACGCCTCCAGAGTGGGCACATTTGGCCCTGACGAACCTGAGTTGCTAGAGGGATACACTGCCAATGCCCCAGTGATAACCTTCCGAGACTCCATGACCATGCACGTTGGTGACCACACCTTCGAGATGGTCCACATGCCAGGCCATACCCTCTACCAGGCAGCCGTGATCGTTAAAGAAGAGGGCGTGGTATTTACCAGCGACAATATTTTCCACGGCGTACAGTCCTGGCTGCACGAGGCCGATCCGGACCTCTGGCTCCAAGCCCTCGAATCTTTGAGAGACCTGAGTGAAGACATCTTCGTGCCTGGTCACGGAGAAATGTGTGGCAAAGACTACTTGGACGAGCAAGGGTCATTCATCTCCGAGTGGAAAGACTACGTACAGGACGCTATCAACCGAGGCATGACCAGAGAGGAGTCAGTATCAACCCTGACAGCCATGATCGGCCGATACCCTATGGACGTAGAACAGGCAGCCTTAGCTCCTATGGTCATGGGCATAAACGCCGGTAACCTCTACGACTACCTGACCGGCCCCTGGCCTCCCGCCTCCATGGGCACAGTGGCGACCAGGCTGCCAGAAGATGACAGGTAAGTAGGCGAGGCTTTCAGCCTTCGCCACAAAGCCTGAATACTGAGCGAAATGGCTTTTGAACAATGTAGCAATCAAGAATCTTCATCTCTCAAAAATGGCTAGTATGAACAAAAAAGGAAAGGGCGGGTTGCACCCGCCCTTTCCTTTCTGCCGCAATCGAGTTACCAGCTTACTCATCAAACATGGCAATCGCTCTCTGGGCTGCCGACAGACTGGCGCCAAAGGCAACTTCGTAACCCTCTTTGTGGAGAATAGTCTCCAAGGCTGATAACAACGCGAAGACGTTGCGCTCCCTGGCTGACTCGCCCATAAGACCGATGCGCCAGGCTTTGCCTGCAAACTCGCCGAGCCCTCCACCGATTTCGATGTCATGCTCATTTAGTAGCGTCCGCCGGACCTTGGCATCTTCGACACCGTCAGGCACAGACACCGTGGTCAGCGGGTTCAAGCGGTGTCCTTCCTCGGCCAAGAGATCTAGCCCCAAAGCTTCCGCTCCCGCACGAAGCCCCGCCGCAACCTTAGCGTGTCGGTGGATGCGATTTTCCTGGCCTTCTTCCATCATCATGCGCAGAGCCTCCCTGAGAGCGTAGGTCATGTTGATAGGTGAAGTATGGTGGTAGGCCCTAGTCTGATTCCAGTAGGACTCTAGGTCCTTGAGGTTGAAGTAGAAGCTCTGTACTTTGGTCGGCCTCTTAGCCACCACGTCCATGGCTGCCTCGCTGAGGCTGATCGGAGCCAGTCCCGGAGGGGCGCCCAGACACTTCTGGGTGGCGCTATAGCAAACGTCTATGCCCCAGTCGTCCATCCGGACTTCGTGCCCGCCCAGTGACGTTACGGCATCCACTATAGCCAGTGCTCCACTCTCATGAATAACATCGGCCAACTCTTTCATGTCGCTCAGCACACCGGTTGACGTCTCGGCGTGAACCACGCCCACGGCCTTCAGTCCGGGGTACTTCTTGAGTTCGTCCTGGAGCATCTGTGGGTCGACAGCTTTACCCCAGGGCGTGTCCATCAAGTGGACGGTGGCTCCGCAGCGTTCCGCGATGTCACCCAAGCGGATGCCAAAATAGCCGTTCCGACAGATCAACACCGTATCGCCCGGTTCGATGATGTTGGCGCACGCCGTCTCCATGGCTCCAGTGCCGGTGGAGGAGATAGGTACGGTCATCGTGTTCTTGGTGTGGAACACTTGTCGCAGCATCTCGCAGACGTCATCCATGACCTGGAAAAATGCCGGGTCTAGGTGTCCCATAACAGGAAGTGAAAGTGCCTGCAATACCCGAGGGTGCACGCTGCTTGGTCCGGGCCCCAACAGCACCTTCTGGGGCGGCTGCAATTCATCCATGTAGGCGTTAGTCAACTTTAAGTTGCCTCCGGTCCTATAGACCTATTTGTAGTTAATCCGATTGAGCCTAAACGACTGACGATGCGCCGCCGTCAAGGTTCACGGCGATGCCGGTGAGATAACTCGCACGTTCAGAAGCCAGGAATGCAATGACGTCACCAGCTTCTTCGGGCTCGCCCACGCGGCCGATGGGGACGTTTCGGCCGGCTGCCAGCTCATTGTAGAACGTTTCCAAAGACAGGTTGGGCTCTTTCTCTAAGCGCGCGTCGTACCGACGCTGGTGCTGCCCGCTCTTGATTAATCCTATGCAGACGGTGGTCACCAAGATGTTTTCTTTGGCCAAGTCTTTGGAAAGGCCCTTTGTGATAGCGATTCCCGCCGCGCGGGAAATCGAGGTAGGCATGGAGGCGGGTCCAGGGGTCCGGCCACCTAGATTGGTCACGTTGATGATTCGTCCGCCGCCGACCTTACGCATCTCGACAATAGAGTCCTGCATTAGCCGGACCGCAGCCCAAACCTTCAACTCGAAGTCCGATTGCCAGTCGTCGTGGCTAACATCCTCAAAGGGTTTTGCCATGGAAGTACCAGCATTGTTAACGATGATATCTACGCGTCCGAAATTATCGATAGCTGTCTTGATCATCTGCTGAGACGCACCGTCGGTGGTGACGTCCAAGGCCAGAGGGACCACCGACCCTTCAGTGGCCGTCTTGATCTCGTTCACTGCCTGGTTCAGCACATCTTGACGCCGAGCGACAATCACTACATTAGCGCCTTCTTTGACCATACTCAGCGCTGCAGCTTTACCTATCCCGTCGCTTCCACCTGTGATGATTGCAACTTTGCCCTCGAGACCCATATCCATGCTGATTACTCCTGTTATTTGAAGGAATTCGAGACTAGATATGGCCGGGAAACTCAAAGAAAGAGCCCCGGCAAATCGGCAGCCATTATAGCACAGGTTTTTCCGACCGCTTACACGTGACGCAGCTTCGCCCAGTAACTCTAAATCTCTAGCCCCGAAGCCTCGGCCACGATACCGATGTCTTTGTCGCCTCGGCCACTGAGACAGACCAGGACGGTCTGGTCTGTCGAGAGCGTCTTTGCCAGTTCGACCGCCGCATACACCGCGTGAGACGACTCCAACGCCGGGATGATTCCCTCGGTACGGCAGAGTAGATGGAACGCCTCGAGAGCATCTGCGTCATTAACTTCCCGGTATTCGGCCCTGCCGGAGTCCTTCAAGTAGCTGTGCTCCGGTCCAACTCCTGGGTAGTCCAAGCCGGCCGAGATGCTGTGTGTCTCTTGCACCTGTCCGTGCTCATCCTGCAGCAAGTAAGACATCGCACCATGGAGTACGCCAGGGCGTCCCGCGCTGAGGGTCGCCGAATGCTTGCCAGTAGATATGCCTTCGCCTCCAGCCTCAAGCCCCACCAACCTCACATCTTCTTCGGGCACGAAAGAGTGGAACATACCGATGGAATTACTACCACCCCCGACGCAAGCCAACACATAATCGGGCAAGCGTCCTTCGATCTCCAGCAACTGTGTTCGTGCTTCGCGGCCGATGACTGTCTGGAAGTCGCGAACCATCACTGGATATGGGTGTGGGCCAACGACGCTGCCGATCAGGTAATGGGTGGTCTCAACATTGGTCACCCAGTCTCGGATGGCTTCATTGATGGCGTCCTTAAGAGTCTGAGTGCCCGAGTCTACAGAGATCACCTCAGCCTTAAGTAGTTTCATCCGGAAAACGTTCAACGACTGCCGCTTAATGTCCTCGCTGCCCATGTATACGATGCATTCCAGGCCAAGCATGGCACAGGCAGTAGCCGAGGCAACCCCATGCTGGCCAGCCCCTGTCTCGGCGATGATTCGCTTCTTGCCCATACGCCGGGCCAGCAAAGCCTGCCCTAGGGCGTTGTTTATCTTGTGAGCCCCGGTGTGCGCCAGGTCTTCGCGCTTGAGGTAAATCTTGGCGCCGCCGCAGGCACGAGTCAGGTTCTCGGCGAAATACAGGGCTGTAGGCCGCCCGGCATACGTGTGCAGCAGATGTTCAAGCCGCTCTTGGAAATCTGGGTCAGCCTTGGCCGCTTGGTAGGCGTCATCCAACTCCGAAACGGCAGCCATGAGCGTCTCAGGAATAAACTTCCCTCCAAAATCTCCAAACCTACCTCTATCGTCTGGAAAGCGGCTCACCGCGTTTTCATCTGCCATTGAGAATTCCTTCTTATTCTTAGGTTGACTTGGCAGCAGCCTTTCTGGCTGTGCGCATGAATTCTTTGATCTTGGCGTGGTCTTTGTCGCCGTCGGTCTCAACGCCGCTGGAGACGTCTACGCCCCAGGGTTTTACCATAGAAATCGCTTCGAAGACGTTTTCAGGGGACAAGCCGCCTGCCAAAAGAAAGGGTTGTCCAGCCTGAGAAAGGGATGCTGCCACCTCCCAGTCGAAACTCTTTCCGGTGCCACCCTGGATACCTTCGACGTATCTATCTAAGGTCACCAAGTGCCCCACGCCGCTGTATTCCTTCATCCTTGCACCGGCGCCTGCGTCATCCTCTGACGTAGCAGACTCTGCAACGTGCACCACCTTGATCACATCGCAGCCTGTTTGGCCTGCGTACTCCACGGACTCTTTGCCGCAGAGTTGGGCGAGATCGAGTTTGCAAAATTCTACTATTCCAGCAACTTCCTCGATAACCTGGTCAGCAAACAGGCCCACAATCCGAGGGGTCGGGCAGTCCGAATTCCGAACGCCGTCTACTATGACCTTGGCCGCTTGGGGAGTGATACGGCGGTGCCGCTCAGGGACGAATACCATGCCGATGAAATCCGCGCCTGCTTCGGCTGCAATCACCGCGTCTTCCAGGTTGCGTATACCGCAGATTTTAACCTTAAGGTCCCGCGAATCCATGGTCACGTAGCCGAGGCTTTTTGCCCAGTTAGTTCCCTGACCTTCTCCCCCACGTCAGGCGCAGTAACCAGGGCCTCGCCCACCAGTACTGCATCTACCCTGCTACGGTTCATCTGCCGCAGATGGTCACGTGTGAAGATGCCGCTTTCGCTTACGATCTGTTTGCCCCTAGGCACCAATGGCGCCAGACGTTCGGTCACAGCCAAGTCGGTGGTGAAAGTGCGGAGGTCCCGGTTGTTGATTCCCACAACCTCTGCTCCAGCCTCCACAGCCTTGTCCAGTTCAGCTTCGTCGTGTACCTCTACCAGACATTGCATCCAGTGTTCTTGCGCCGCGGTCAACAATTCCTTGAGTTCAGTGGGCTCCAGGATAGCCACGATGAGCAGCATCGCGTCAGCCCCGGCAGCCCGAGTTTCAGCTACCTGGTAAGGGTCAAATATGAAATCCTTACGTATGACCGGTGCACGCTGGGACGACCCGGTCTCTTTGATCTCCCGCAGATGGGCCAACTCACCCTTGAACCTCGGGTCTGTGAGGCATGATATTGCTGCCGCGCCATTGGCTGCATAAGTTTCAGCCAGCTTCAAGTGGTCAAACTCGGGCATCAGCAGGCCACGCGACGGTGATGCCTTCTTGACCTCAGCGATCAACCGCACGCCGCCGCCGAGTAACGCTCCAGACATATTCAGAGGTCTCGGTTGATCAGCTGCTACAGACTCCAGATCGGCTATAGATACCCGAGACTTGCTCTCGGTCAGCTCGGCACGCTTCGCAGTGACTATTTCATCTAGGATGTTGGGCATATTTCTTCTTTCACGGGCTTGGATACCCGACTAACATTGTGCTTCGTCGCAACGATTTCGGTGGCTCAGGCGCCCCTACTAGCCTCGATCATGGACTCCATACGGGCCTTGGCCGCGCCCGAATCTATGGTCTGTGCCGCCAGCTGGACGCCATCACGGATGTTGGTGACCAGGTCACCTGCCAGTAGCACGCCAGCGCCATTCAGCAGCACGTAATCTCGAACCGGGCCGCCCTCTCCACTAAGAAGCGCCCGCATGGTTGCCGCGTTGTCTGCTTTGTCCCCGCCTCGGACGGCTTCGGTAGAGGTGATAGGGAGGCCTGTGTCAGCCACCGAAAGTGTCCAGTTGCTAACTTTGCCGCCGGCAACCTCCCACACGGTTGTGTTTCCGGCAAGGGTCATTTCGTCCAGGCCGCCGTCGCCATGGACGACTATCGAATGATGAGTGTCAAGTAGATTCAAGACTGACGCCATCTTCTCGCCAAGATCCGGAAAGGCCACCCCGACCAGCATGGATTGCGCTCCAGCTGGATTGGTCAACGGCCCCAGGATATTGAATACGGTGCGGATTCCTATCTCGCGCCGCGCTGGGCCAGCGTGGCGCATGGAGGGATGAAAGGCTTGAGCAAACATGAACCCTATGCCGCTCTCCCTGATGCACTGCTCCACTCCCTCAGGTGATAACTCTATCTTGACGCCTAGCTCCTCCAGCACATCGGCACTGCCGCAGGTACCCGACGCCGCCCGGTTGCCATGCTTGGCAACTTTCAATCCCGCTCCGGCGGCAACGAAGGCCGCAGCGGTGGAGATGTTGAACGTGTTTAGGCCGTCGCCGCCTGTACCCACCGAGTCCACCGCCATGCCGTCCACGTTCACCCGCAGCGAGAACTCACGCATGATGGTTGCCATGCCGGCAATCTCTTCGTTGGTCTCGCCTTTAAGTCTAAGCGCGGTCAGTAATGAGCCCAGTTGGGCTTGAGTGGCTTCACCGGACATGATCTGGCGCATCACCGACGCCGCGTCGTCCATGAGCAGGTCGTTGCCAGAGACGACTATATTTATCGCTTCTCTGATGTCCACCTACTAAGCTCCTATTCAAACCCTCTTGCGTCAGACGCCGCGCTCACTTTATCCAGAAAATTCTGCAGCAGATGCTTCCCGTCTGGAGTCAAGATGGATTCCGGATGGAACTGAACTCCCTCCACCGGGAATTCTTTATGCCGCAGACCCATAATCAGTCCGTTATCCGTTTGGGCGGTGACTTCCAGGGTATCCGGAATGGTCTCCGGATATACCACCAAGGAGTGATACCGGATGGCCTGGAAGGGGTTGGGCAGCCCAACGAGCACACCGGCCCCTTTGTGGCTCACCATAGATGTCTTGCCGTGACGAATCTCGCCTGCCCGGCCCACTTTGGCTCCGTACACATACCCTATGCACTGGTGGCCCAGGCATACACCCAGGATCGGAATTATCGGTCCGAACCGGCGTATCACGTCGTTGGAGATTCCTGCCTCAAGGGGAGTAGATGGCCCCGGAGAGATTATTATCCCAGCTGGCGATATGTCGGCGATCTCTTCCAGCGAGATCTTGTCGTTTCGGGCCACCTCAACCTCAGCTCCTAGCTCGGATAGATACTGGTACAAGTTGTAGGTGAAGCTATCGTAATTGTCGATCATTAAAAGCATGATTCCCTATCCCAATAACGTCTGGCTGAGCCTAGAAGGTCTCGACGAACTCCAGCCAATTACCGTCAGGATCTTGGGCGTAGGCTGCCTTCCGTGACAACTTCCCGCTGTCGTCGAACATGTGTGCCGGTGGGTTGTTATATTTTATGCCTTTCTGGGAGGTGTTTTCATAGAATTTATCCAAGTCTTCCACAAAAAAGGCCAGGTGTGACGCCCCCAGGTCGTTCCGGTGCAGATGGTTCTCGCCACTTGCCGGGGAGAGATATTGGATGAGTTCCAGTTGGTGTCCCTCTCCCATATCGACGAAACCACCCTTGATGTGCGCGCCGGGGAAAGCCAAGACTTGTTCCACGAACTCGCCCTCACGCTCCGTTCGGCCTGCGATGCGCATGCCCAGGACGTCGGCGTAAAACTTGATGGACGCCTCGATATCCTTGACTACGAACCCTGTATGGAAAAATGACTTCAACATTTTCTCGTGCTCCTCATCTCTCTATGTTAATCTGAGCCTTCGGCTAGGTCGATAGCCCGCATCAGCGCACCAGCTTTGTGGCGAGTCTCCTGAAACTCATCCTCGCCGACGCTGTCGGCCACGATTCCGCCGCCCGCTTGCACGTACATGATGCCGTCTTTGTAGACGCCGGTGCGCAGTACCAGCGCCGTATCCATATCACCTGAGTAACTGAAGTAGCCCACTGCCCCTCCGTAAGGCCCTCGCTTTTGGCCCTCCACTTCGGCGATTATCTCCATAGCCCGAATCTTGGGCGCTCCCGAGACGGTACCCGCTGGGAAGCAGGAGCGTAGTGCATCGTACGACGTCATTCCAGGTTTGAGATCGCCTTCAACGTGGGAGACCAGATGCATCACATGGGAGAACTTCTCCACGTCCATCAGCTGTGTGACCTCCACCGTGCCTGGCTTGCTGACCCGGCCGATGTCATTCCGTCCCAGGTCTACCAGCATGATATGCTCGGCGCGTTGTTTCTCGCTGCCCTTCAGTTCAGCCTCGTTGGCGTCGTCCTCACCCGGTGTTGCACCGCGGGGCCGCGTGCCAGCGATAGGATGGGTCGCCGCTTTGCCACCATGGACAGTCACCACTGTCTCGATGGCGGCGCCCACGATCTGAAAGCCGTCCAGGTTCAGATAATACATATAGGGCGAGGGGTTGATACTGCGGAGTGACCGGTAGATTTGGAACGGGT
>CAJWGH010000015.1 GCA_913031095.1 uncultured Chloroflexota bacterium
CCCTGTCCTACGAAAATCAGCAGGAAGCCAAAGTGATCATCGTAGGCACTCCTGATACAGTGATTGAGAAGCTTAAGTGGGTGACTGAGACACTGAATCCTGGATATCTGCTGATCTATGGCAACGAAGGCCCCATGAAACACGAGGACTCGATGCGGTCAATCGAATTATTGGGGAAGGAAGTGATTCCTGCGCTGCGGGAAATCAAACTGCACCCTTACGATTAGGTTCATGGGCTCAGCGTCCGTTGAATTTAAAAGGTCCGGCACTTAAGTGCCGGACCTTTTTCTTTTAAGCGGTCTCCGACTTTCGCTGGAACTGCGGATAAAACTCACCCTGCAGGTTGTTCTCCCATATGGCCTAAGGGCCCAGGCGATTTAAGTTCTCCTCTTAAAAACCGGCTCTTGGTACTTCGCGACAGTCATCATCGGTAAGCCTTAAGATTGTCATGAGAATCACTTAGTGTTACTACGTCGATGTTCTTCAAATAGAACTGCAATGTTTTCCACATCTGTACATGGGCATCATGGCTAACGGCGAGTATCATTTAGAGAATTCGGACCGCGAGGTAGCTATCATGTCCGTCACGCGAGAGAGATTTAGGCAGGTGATATCCAAGGATACCTGCACATTGGCCGCTAATATCTTCGACCCGTTATCCGCCCGAATCGCCCACATGCTGGAGTACGAAATATGTGTATTGTCGGGATCCGTTGGGAAAGTGGCCAATCTGGGAGTTCCAGACATCGTCATGTCCAATATGTCCGATGTTGTCGACCACTGTCGGCGCATCACCCGCATGGTTGATATCAGCTTGATGGTTGACGCTGAAGATGGGTTCGGCAACGCAGTCAATGTGACCAGGACCGTCCGAGATATGGAAGCCGCCGGCGTCGCCGCGATCGAGATTGAGGACAATTTCGTTCCGAGACGGTTCAATATACAAGACCCGGGCCTGGTTTCCGAAGAAGAGCAAAGCGGAAAACTAAGAGCTGCTGTGGCCGCCCGCACCGACCCCTCCACTTTCATAGTCGCTCGATCCGCAGCCTTTGGGCTTTGTCCTTTAGGTGAGGCAGTTGACCGGGTGGCGGCTTACTCACAAACCGGAGCCGAGGGTGTGATGCTCACTGGTGTCAAAAGCCGGGAGCAGGTCGAAGCGGCCCACAGCGCAACGTCGTTGCCAATCTTCATATTGAATCCGCCCTTGGATGCCCGCAACGACCTGGATTTTCTGGCCGACAATGGGGTCCGCATCCTCATGCTCGGCAATCCGACGTTCTCCGTGGTTGTAAAATCTATCTACGACAGCTTAAAGCGCCTCAAGGAAGGAACCCCTATGGAGGACTTATCAAACCTACTGGCTTCCCCTGAACTACTCAGGGCCGTAAATCGCACCGATGAATTTATCGGATTACAGGAAAAATACGTCCAGGATTAGATTCTATTCATCCAAGACACAAGTAGGAGACTCAAGATGGCCAACAATCGAACCACCCTATCGGCGTTAAAGCGAAATTGGGACATGGTGCAATCCGCGGTGTCAGACGTGGATGACGCTACTTTGTCGATCCGGCCCAATGAAGATTCTAATTCCATGAGCTGGTTGATATGGCACATGGCACGGGTCACCGACCGTTTCATCCATCTTCGACTTCAGAACGTGCCTCAGATATGGTCGGAGGACGGCTGGTATGAAAAATTCAATATGCCGGACGAGCCAGACGACATGGGAATGGGCTGGACCAAAGAGCAGGTTTCCGGCTGGCGAGCACCTTCCAAAGACCTGCTTATGGGATACTTTGATGAGGCAAACGCGTCAGCGGTCGAATACATCAGCGGCCTGTCGAATGAAGACATGAACCGAGAGATTCCGTGGACGACACCCCCCGGATCGATGGTGCAGGACGACGCTCTGGGGATCTTGGTGTGGGACAACATCGTCCACGGTGGCCAGGTAGCGTACCTGCGGGGTTATCATCAGGGCATGGGCTGGCACCGGTAGCTCTTACAAATCTATCTTAAGCAGCTCTTCAGAAAAGACGATGTCCCCCCTGTAAATGCGCTGCATGGCCAGATTGGCATTGTAGAACGGCTCTTGTGCTGAAAGACCAGGACCCATGTGCACCAACACCAGTTTCTTGACGCCCGCCGCTTGGGCCATTTCAGCAGCCCCGGTGGTACCACACTGCCCTGGGGCCTCGCCGGTCTCGGCCATGACATCCTGGTCGTCCCAGCACATGCAGAGCATCATGTCAGCGTCCCGCGCCAAGTCGATCACAGATTGGCAAGGCTGAGTGTCACCGGTGAAGACCACACTTCCGTCAGGTGTATCCACTCGGTAGGCCAAAGAGTCCAAGAAGGGTTGCACGTGTTCGGCTGATGCTGCGGTCACGTGCCAATCCTTGCCAGACGCCACATCGCCTGGCCCGACGTTCCTAGCTTGCGGATTGGGAGGAATTCGGGGCAAGGTTCCGCCCCGGTTTACGTAGATCTGCTGACTAAGCGGATGTCCTACACGTGCCTTCCAATCGGGGGAGAACACCCCGTTCTCCCCAATAATGCCTCGCGTGATCTCTTCGGTCAGCGTCGGCCCATATACATTCAGCTCCTGGCCGTTACCAGCTGCTTGGTCCCAACGGCAGAGCAGGAAACAAGGGTAGTCGATGTTGTGGTCAAAGTGGTGGTGAGTGAAGAACAGATTGTCCACTTGGGTGGGGAACAATCCGGCTTTCACTAGCTTGTGGGTCGCTGCGGGCCCGCAATCAAACATCAACAGTTCATCACCGATCTTAAGTGCATGCGAGCTACCGAACCGGTCTGCTGTCGGCGTAGGGGTACCCCCTCCCAGAACGAATATCTCGGCCATGTGTTCTCCTTTGATCCGGGTGGGTTGTGGAATAGGGTTCTACTGGGCAGTAAGCCCACCGTCGATAACCAGTTCACTGCCAGTCATGAATGACGATTCGTCGGAGGCCAGGAAAAGCACTCCGTAGGCGATGTCTTCAGGCTGGCCGATCCGCCCCATGGGATGCCTTGCCTCGTTCAGTTCGCGGCCTTCTCTGGTGTTCAGCATGATTGGCGAGGTCATGGGTGTCTCGATGACGCCGGGATGCACTGAATTGCAGCGTATCCCCTCTGATGCGTACTGGATGGCTGTCGACTTCGAAAGGAGCCTCACTGCTCCCTTGCTGGCCGCATAGGACGATGTTCGCCCGCCCGTGAGCCCAGCTATGGATGAGATGTTAACGATGGATCCTCCACCAACCTTCCTCAGTTCGGGGATTGCTGATTTAGTGCCCAGGAACACGCCTTTGGCATTGATGTCCATTACCAAATCCCACTCGTCAGAGGTCGTATCTTCAACGGTGTTGATCCTCGCGATACCTGCGTTGTTGACCAAGATGTCCAACTTCCCAAAACGCGCCACAGCGGTGGCCACGGCATCCTGCCAGGCGCTCTCGTCTGTGACGTCCAGGTGAACAAATACGCACTCGCCGCCCAGCTCAATGATCTCAGCCTCCACCCGACGACCTTCGTCCACAAGCACATCGCCAATGACGACTTTAGCCCCTTCCTGGGCAAACATCCGGGCTTCCACAGCACCCATCCCTCTGGCACCGCCGCTGATAAGTGCAACTTTGTTCTCCAGGCGCATAAATCATCTCCAACGATTGTCCAATCAAGATCCGGTTCGGATGTTTCAAGTCTCTCACTGTCAAACTTCGGCAGCCTCTGGAAACCCCTCGGACAAACAGTTTTCGAGTGAGGCTGGGCCGCGGCAATCCAGTCCCGACGTCCTAACCTATGGGTGCATCCTACTGATCAAGGCGTCTTTCCAGTTGTCGTCTTTCGCATAGGTATCTTGAGCCGCACGTATATTGTAGTAAGTAGGAGCTACACCTAGTGGTTCGCCGTCGTCTTTAACTGTCTCTATGGCTTCCTCTAACAGTTTGCGAGCCGCGACGATGGCGATATCGGCAGGTCCCAGGAATTCCTGCGTGCGGTCTACTATCGGGCCCATGCTCTCCTGGATGGCTCGGTCTTGGGCGTTGATCCCACGGATGCCAGTGAACGTTTGGGTCTTCTGGATCTCTCTATCCAGCATGTAGTTGTTATCTCGGTTTCGGATGGACCGGAAATTGTTGGCAGGGTCCACGTCTTCTTGAAGATTGTTTCCTGAATCCTTAAGGGCGCTGTCTTCTTCGGGCAAGGGATCGTCTCCCCAACTGTATCCCCAGTTGTATACCATGACGTTATAGTCATCCATTGGCACCCAGAAGTGGCCGTCGACAACCGTCTTTCCATACCGACTAGGCCGGAGTTGGGTGAACGGCATCACGTAGTGGTAGCCCCGCACAAAAGTCTTGTCCTCGCCAATAGACCTGATACCGAAGTACCTAAAACCATAATCGGTTGTTTCAACCTCCAGGTCAGGGGCCGCGCCCTGTAAAAAGGGAGAATTTGGGGAGATCCCGGGCTCATCGGTCTCGTCAGTCAGCTTGCGGTGAAGGATGGGCGCATGGGAGGTGTCTATGCCTCCTTCCATAGCCTGAAGCCAATTGCACTCCTGCCAGACCTTGGTCATGTATCGATGAGTCTCGGGCACCTGGGTCAGCTCAAACGCAGGCGGAGCCGGCTTCTTTTCTGCTGGACCCATGTAAGCCCAAATGACCCCACCCATTTCCAAGGTCGGATAGGCGGTTATCTTGACCCGGTCGTTGAACTTCCTAGGCTCATTCATCTGGTCAACACAATTGCCTTCTACATCGAACTTCCAACCGTGATAGACGCAGCGTATACCGCATTCTTCGTTCCGGCCGAAATAGAGACTAGCACGGCGATGGGGGCAGGCTTCCTGGACAAGACCAACCCGAGCGTCGGTATTACGGAAAGCCAACAAATCCTCTCCCATAAGAGTAACCCGCACCGGAGGGCAATCTGACTCTGGTATTTCTAATGAGAGTAAGGCAGGCAACCAATAGCGGCGCATGGCGTCACCCATGGGCGTGCCTGGCCCCACCCGGCTGATCGCTTCATTCAAAGCGTGGTCTAGCATCTGATTCCTCCCTGATATGGTCTGTTAACCCGTTGCCGTTCACTAGAGATGAGAACCGGAGATAATCTGCTCAAAGGGGGATTTCTGAAATTCGGAAGCGATTTCAAGAGCACTGATGAAGAACCGAGTCTTCCTGCTCAGGATCAAATCCTTAACATCCAGGCACAAGACCTCGGTGAAGAAATCTTCTGAGCTTTGGGCATCCCCAACTCTTAGCACCACATTCCTCAACATCTTGGATTTGATCACGGCACCGCAATTGTATTTCGCCGCTCTTGGAACCCGATTTTATCACTGTTGGTTCCCGCCTAAACAATTGGGAGCGTTAATGCGCTCATGTTGTGCAAAATAGCATAGTCGATGTGACTCGAAATGAAAGCCAACAGAGAGTACAATGTTCGCTACCAACCTGACTTGTAAAAGAGATTTTCCTCCGAGCCATAGGAGCCGTGATATATGACAAGTAACAAACGGGAAAAGAGCCTGATCGTCATACAACTTTCCGGCGGTAACGATTATCTAAACACTGTCGTACCATACGGCAACGGTAAGTATTACGACTCGCGTTCAAAAGTGAACATCCCGCAGAATCAGGTCATTCCAATCGACGACCAGCTCGGGTTTAATCCAAGCATGGGACCGGTGAAATCGCTGTGGGACGAGGGGAAAGTCGCCGTAATCAATGGTATCGGATACGAGAACCCCAACCGCTCTCATTTCCGGTCCATGGACATCTGGCATACCGCCGAGCCCGACGCCATTGGCAAAGAGGGCTGGCTGGCCCGCGCCATCAGAGACATCGACCCTCTGGGTGATAATGTACTAACCGGCATAAATTTTGGCCGCGGCCTGCCTAGGGCGCTGGCCTGTCCTGGAGTATCTGTAGCGTCGGTTGGTGACCTGGAAACCTATGGTCTCTTCCCAGACGTACAAGACGAAGAACTACGGATGTTTACTTTGGAGGCTTTCTCGAGGATGTACGGCAACGCGGCGGGCCGGGATCCGATCATGGACCTGATGGGACGCACCGGGCAGGACGCTCTGCAAGGAGCGGACATACTACGCACCGCACCTAGGATGTATTCATCTTCAGTGGAGTACGCTCCTAACTCGCTGGCTCAGAACGTGAAAAGCATCTCCCAGGTGTTTCACGCCAACCTAGGCGCTAGGGTGCTCTACACTCAGCATGGCCCGTTTGACACCCACTCCGGTGAACTTGTAACCCACGCCAAGCTCTGGGACGAGGTTGCCGGAGCGATCGGCTGTCTGATGGACGATCTTAAGGAACACGGCACCGAGGACGACGCCACTATCTTAGTCTTCTCCGAGTTCGGACGCCGTATTAAAGACAACGGCTCGGGTAGCGACCACGGCTCTGGAGGGGCTGCCTTCATGATTGGCGGCGCGGTCAACGGTGGGATGTATGGCGAATACCCCTCCCTGGCCGAAGCCGAGCAAATCGAAGGAGATCTGCGTTCCAACAACGATTTCCGGTCCGTATACACAGAGATTCTGGAAGACTGGCTGGATTTGGACGCGCCCAGCATCGTCAACGGCCAATTTGAGAAATTTGGCATACTACAGTCTTAACCTGCTCACTTGAACAGAGGATTGTGATGATAAACAACGATACCGCACTGATGGCACATCTGCTCCGGCGGGCCGGTTTCGGCGCCAGCCGCACCGAGCTCGAGGGATACATGGCAATGGGTTACGACGGCGCAGTAGATGCCTTGCTCAACCCATCTGACCCAGGAAACATGCCGGACGACCTGATTCGTCGCTACCACGTGGAACAATCCGAACTACGAGACCTAGCTGGTTCCGCCGCATACTGGATGTATCGAATGATTAGTACGACCTGCCCCATGGAGGAGAAGATTGCCCTCTTCTGGCACGGTCTTTTCGCTACAGGCTACGCAAAGCTGAACCAGGCACGATCTCTACTCAACCAAGTAGAGATGTTCCGCCGGTCTGGACTGGGTAGCTTCGAGAACCTCTTAGTGGAACTCTCTAAGGACCCAGCGATGATTGTCTGGTTAGACAACAATGAGAACCACGGCTCTGCCATCAACGAGAACTACGGGCGGGAATTGCTAGAACTGTTCTCGATGGGCATAGGCAACTACACTGAGGACGACATCAAAGAATGTTCGCGGGCGTTTACCGGCTGGACCCTTGGCAACGCCGAGTACATGGCCGTCCGGGCCTCCAAAGATTCCATCTGGCCTTACGGGCGCATCGCTTGGCACTTCGACTACCGCGACGAAGACCACGACGATGGCGAAAAGACGTTCCTAGGTGAGACTGGAAAGTTCAACGGCGAAGACATCATCTCCATCATCGCAAAACAAGAATCTACAGCCCGGTTCGTAGCAACCCGTCTGTTCCAATTCTTCGCCGCTGACGAGGTTACGGAGGCGGGAGATAAGGCTATCCAAGAGATGATTGCCACTTACTTCTCTTCGGGCTATCAGATACGCGATATGCTGCGGACGCTCTTCCACACAGAGTACTTTAGGTCGGATGAAGCCCGGTTCTCCAGAGTCAAAGGGCCGGTAGAGATGGTAGTAGGTGCCATCAGAATGTCTGGCAACTACCAGAACCCGGCTTTGGGCATCGAGAAAGTCTCCGATACAATGCTGTACATGGGACAGGGCTTGCTTCAGCCGCCCACTGTTGAGGGCTGGCACGAGGGCTCGGAGTGGATCGACAGTGGAGCCCTGGTAGAACGGGTTAACTTCGCCGCCAAGGAACTCTCCGATGTACGCAGCCCAGGCGTCCGGTCGATCATCGACAGACTGCAAGCCAGCACAGACGACGGAGTCCTTGAACCCTCGGATTTGGCGGATCGGTGTTTGGACCTACTGGGTCCTATAGAAGTATCAGATGAAACACACTCAGTGTTAGTGGATTACGCAAATCGCCAAGGCGCATTGGACCTGAACGGCCATCAGCCTGGAGACTCCGCCGAGCAGAGGGTAGGCAACATGTTGCGGTTGGTTGCAGCCACCAGGGAATACCAACTGGCCTAGCTTGGCATAGTAGCCATATCTCGTCACATTAAGGGGGTCGTGAGTGAGCACGCAGTCCACTTCTAGTAACATTGCGTTGGACTACGTCAAGACCATCGGCATCGTGAATAACGGCTTCAACGGCCGTGGCTTTGCAAACCCCTATGACATAGTTGTGGACACCGCCGGCCGCATATTCGTCCTCAATCGATGCGACCCGGCCCGCGCTGCTGCCATACGCGTGGGCATCTGCACGCTGGATGACGAATATATAGGAGAATTTGGCAAGGGCAGTGGTACTGCCAGCGGGCAGTTCGTGTGGCCCGTGGCCATGGCCTTGGACAGCCAAGACCGCATCTTCATCACCGACGAACACAGCCACCGTATAACCATCTACAATACCTCAGGCGAATATATATCGCATTGGGGCAAAGTAGGGGCAGGAGATGGAGAACTCGATGGACCTGCAGGGGTAACGGTCGATTCATCGGGCGACTTGTTTGTGGTTGACCAGCATAATTCCCGTGTACAGAAGTTCACCCGGGATGGCAAATTCATCGTCAACTGGGGGTCATTCGGTGGCAGTGACGGACAGTTCAACCTTCCCTGGGGCGTCGCCGTGGACGGGGAAGACAACGTCTACGTCTCAGACTGGCGCAACGACCGAATCCAGAAATTCGGTAACAACGGCGAGTTCCTCGCGTCTTTTGGGAGTTCAGGACAAAGCAAAGGACAGTTCCGGAGACCCACCAGTGTAGCCGTGGACTCAGAAGGTTTCATCTACGTAGCCGACTGGGGGAATGAGCGTGTGCAAGTGCTGGGCCCCGACGGAAGTTTCGAGCTATTACTTCAAGGCGAGGCCACCATGTCTAAGTGGGGCGAGGAATACCTGGCCTCCAACCCCGAAGAGAAGGCCGAGCGTGAAATCTCCAACTTACGACCCGTGCTGCCCGACCACCTGAACACTCCTTACCACATTTCGTCGCAGACAGAGCCATATTTCTGGGGTCCAGTGTCAGTATCGTTGGACAATCAAGGCCGTCTCTACGTGACTGAGACCAATCGTCACCGCTTCCAGGTGTACCAGAAGCGATAACCTAAACCGCCCCGACACCGGTCGGTCCTGTTAAGGTCATCGAAAAACCCTGAGCTAGTTGGGGCTGCCATAGACGTAATTGTGAATGGCCAAAACCTGATCAAGCAAGCTAATCTGCAAACAACTGGGGTCGCCAGAAGCCTTTTCACTGCGAGGGGTTTATCTATAGACCCATGATTATCGAACGCGGCCTAGTGAGGGAATAAGCTCGCCGGCGACATCTGACTATTGACCGAAGAAGTCTCCTACAGATAAGTCAGATCAAACCAATTCGGAGGCTACTGAACAGAGTAGCTATATCACCCCTGAGCTTTTTAGTCCTTCCAAATCGGCTTGCGGCAAACCCAGCTCGTCGCCAAATATCTCTTGGTTATGCTCGCCAATCAGAGGCGCGCGTCGAGATATGCTCCAGGGAGATGCATTGTAGATGGCTGCCGGCCCTGGGTATATGAATTCCCTTCCCAGCTCTGGATGCTCCACCGGCACAAAAAAGTCTCGGTCCTGCAAGTGGGGGTCACCCATAATCTCTTCCATTGTACGTATCGCGCCCCAAGGGAAGTTCAATTCCTGACCGCCTTCGTAGGCTTCCACCAGCGGCATGTTAGCGAAGAAATTCTTGAGCACGTCTGCGAAATGCTGGCCGCTTACCTCTACGACCGCCGGGTCTTGGTACTTCTCATCCAACAAGTCTTGGGCCAGTCCATAACCGTCCATCCACTCGCCCAAAACCTTGATGCGGGCGGGCGTAAGGTTGCTTCCCGAACGGGTTGTGTTGATGTAGCCCCCATCATTGGTGGCGTGCTGTATACCGGGAGACATGTCAGCAGAAGCATGCCTACCGGTATGTCTGCGCACTACCTCTCCGGTAGACAGATATATGGCGATGGCGCCTTCAGTAGTCAAAGAGCACGCCTCGTGGACCGAGACATCGATATATTGGCCTTCCCCGGTGAAATCGCGGTGATACAGAGCCCCCATGATCGCGATATAGGAGTAGTGACTGACGATGTGCCAGGCGTTACCGCCACCTGGAGCTATGGGCGGAGCATCTGGAATGTCTTCCACGTCATATCCGGATGATGCCATCTGTCCGCCTGCGGCCAGGTGCAGCAGGTCAGACGTCTGATAATCGCGCCAAGGCCCATCCTGGCCGAAAGGAGTGACCGAGCACATGATGAGTCCAGGGTTGTCCTTGGCAAGGGATTCATAACCCAAACCCAGGTCGGACAGATACCCAGCCGGAAAACTTTCCAAGACCAACCCAGCCGTGGCAGATAGTTTTCGGAAGATGTCTTGGCCATCAGGAAGGTTTAGATCGAGAGTCACGCCCCGTTTGGAGGTGTTGTAGTGCCAGAAGTAGAGGCTCCTTTCAGGATGGGCCTCGTCTTCCAAGAAAGGGCCGACGTTCCGAGTCTCCTGGCCACCTGGAGGTTCGACC
>CAJWGH010000016.1 GCA_913031095.1 uncultured Chloroflexota bacterium
GGCCATGTCGCTGAATAGTCCAGTAATGTTGGCTACCCAGCCGGGAACCTCGACGTTGGGAGAGTGCCCGATCCCATGGTAGATATGCAGATGCCGCATATCCGCAGGTAGAGCTTGAAATTCAGCCAAGATGTTGTTTATGCCTACCGTGGTGTCCTGATCACCACCCATAACTAATGTTGGCACCTTAATTTCATTCAATCGGTCCCGGAGCTTCAGGGCAGCCATGGATTTCCTGCCGCCGATGAAGCGCTCAACCGGGTTTCGTGAGATATCAGCAAGCACCGCTTCTTTGAACTCTTCGGCTACATGAGGAGCTTGGAACCCCATGTCCCCCTCGGGCGGCCCAGAACTCCGCAATGCCTCCCGCATCTCTACTTCCCAGCCTGATTTCAAAGGCCTCCCATGCAGCGGGGCTGGGTTCATCAGCACCAACCCTTTGATCCGGTCTTGGTGTTCCAGAGCGAACTGGGCCACCGTGGCTCCGCCCATGGAGTGCCCAACCAACGTGAATCCTTCCAATTTCAGAGCATCGACTGCATTAAAGAGATCCCCGGCGAAGGTCTCGACTGAATAATCTTCTTCATTGAATGGGCCGTCGGATGAGGCCCGACCCGACTGCCCCGCGCCGCGGTTGTTCAACACAATCACGCGAAAACGGTCTTCCGCTAGATACTCACACGTGTAGCGCCAGATGGCGGCGGATGAAGCGTAACCGTGCACTAGCACTAGGGTGTCTAGGCCTTGGCCCTGTTCGAAATACTCCAACCTAACCTGGCCGGCCTGCACAAATTTAGACTCCATATATGATCCAACTCCATCTGCCATTCGCGTAGTAAGACGGCTATTATGATATTCCCGACGGCAGTTAAGTGGAAGTAGTTTAGCGCCAACATGCTAGGCCCTTACTGCGAGACGAACCAACATAGGTTATCCTAACCAGGAGCACAATCGGCAGGGCTTAGCATACCGCTGTTCTCGTTTGGATGATGAAACGACAATAGGCCTTTTGTGAGATATCCAAGGTCTACATGAATCCGAAGATGGCCAAGCGGCGCTGGCCTAGTTTGTCCAAGGCTAGGCCGAATGGCCATATTAGGCTGAATACCCGAATAGAGATTTCATTGGAGGGATAATGAGACTAGAAGGAAAGGTTGCGCTGATCACCGGCGCAGCTCACGGAATGGGAGCAGAAGAAGCCCGTCTTTTTGCCCGCGAGGGCGCTAAGGTGGCTATCGCCGACATACGTGAAGAAGACGCTCGCAAGGTGGAGGCTGAGATAGCAGAAGCCGGCGGCGAATCCATGGTGGTCATGCTAGACGTCAGCAAAGAGGACCAGTGGGAGACATCTGTGGCCGCCGTTGTGGCCCAGTTCGGCAAGCTGGACATTCTGGTCAACAACGCCGGCATCAGTGGAAGCGGTGAACGGGACCTAGGCAGCACCGAATCTTGGGACCGGCTGATGGACATCAACGCCAAGAGCGTATTCCTGGGCATGAAACACGCCATCCCTGAGATGGAGAGAGCCGGAGGCGGAGCCATAGTGAACATATCGTCTATATCTGGATTTGTGGGGCAAGAGGCGATCCATCCCGGCTACAACGCATCCAAAGGGGCCGTACGCCTGGTGACCAAGGCGGCAGCTGTACAGCATGCCAAGACCGGCATCAGGGTAAACTCGGTCCACCCGGGCATGATGCCTCCCATGCTTACTTCATTCCAGCGGGGAGACCCCAACCGGGAAGCCATGAACGCCGCCGTGCCCATGGGCCGCGAGGGTGAACCCATCGAAGTGGCCAATGCTGTGCTGTTCCTAGCGTCAGACGAAGCGTCCTACATCACGGGCACCGAACTGCTGGTTGACGGCGGGTTCACAGCTAGGTAGCTTGGCCGGCATCGGTCCCGATTTTAGAAATAGGAAAATCATTCGAATATTGGAGCGCAAGGATGCGATTAGAAGGCAAAGTAGCGATCATCACCGGAGGTGCACATGGCATGGGCGCGGAAGAAGCTAAGCTCTTCGCACGGGAAGGCGCTAAGGTGGTTATCGCTGATATTAGAGAGGAAGACGCCCGGAAGGTTGAAGCAGAGATCGCTGAGGCTGGTGGCGAAGCATTGGTAGCGATCCTTGATGTCACTCAAGAGGAGCAGTGGGAGCAGGCAATCGCCCAAACTGTGGCCAAGTTCAGCAGACTGGACATCCTTGTCAACAACGCCGGCATCAGCGGCAGTGGGGAGAAGGACTTCGGCAGCACGGCGGCCTGGGACCAGCTGATGGACATCAACGCCAAAGGCGTATTCTTAGGAATGAAACACGCCATATCAGAGATGGAGAAAGTCGGTGGCGGGGCCATCGTCAACATCTCTTCAATATCAGGAATGGTGGGACAAAGCTACGTGCACCCCGGATATAACGCGTCCAAAGGCGCAGTCCGGCTGGTCACCAAAGCGGCCGCAGTTCAGCACGCTAGGAGCGGCATACGGGTCAACTCAGTCCATCCTGGTAGCATGCCGGCCATGTTAACCTCGGGCCCTAGGGGCGACGGCGGCAGTCAGGAGGCACGGTTGGCCGCCATTCCCATGGGACGGGAGGGGCTGCCCATCGAGGTGGCCAACGCCGTACTGTTCTTGGCATCAGACGAAGCGTCTTACATCACTGGCACCGAGTTAATGGTGGACGGCGGGTTCACCGCTCGTTAGTTTCTGTTTGATCTGATCAGGAGGTCTCCATGGGATTCAGGGTGCTCTACCACCTAAATACTGCCAACCTAAATGGAGTTGCCGAAGAAGCCGCATGGGCCGAGAGCATGGGCTACGACGGTCTTTGCACTGAAGACGCTGCCCACGACCCGATGCTGCCCCTTATGATGGCGGCATCAACAACGTCGAGAGTCACACTAGAGCCTAGGGTAGCCATCGCTTTCCCGCGCTCGCCTATGGTCCTGGCCTATGCCGCTAGAGACTTGCAAGAGTACTCCGGCGGGCGGTTCCGCCTTGGTTTAGGATCACAGGTCAAAGGGCACATCCAGCGCCGATTCTCCACCGAGTGGACGGCTCCAGGTCCAAGGATGCGTGAGTACGTCCAGTCGCTGCGCGCTATATGGGAAGCCTGGCAGACGGAAGGGCGGCTGGCCTACCACGGAGAACATTACAACTTCTCTTTGATGACTCCCTTCTTCAGCCCTGGAAAATCGAACCAACCACCGCCTCCGGTGTTTATAAGCGCCGTTAACCCATACAACTGCCGGGTAGCCGGCGAAGTCTGCGACGGTATCGCCCTCCACCCGATAACCTCGCCCAAGTATCTGAAAGAGATCATAAAACCTAGCATAGCCGACGGCGCGGCCAGAGCAGGCAGAGACCCCAGCATGGTCAACCTTAGCAGCTCAGCTTTCGTGGTCACGGGAAGCAACCAGGCTGCCATCAACGCCAACAAAGAAGGCGTGAGGAAGCAGATCGCTTTTTACTGCTCCACACGGAGTTATTCCAAGGTTCTAGAAGTGCAGGGATTCCAAGACCTGGGCCTATGGCTCCATGAGATGTCCTTGAAGCAGCAGTGGGATCAGATGACGGACCTGATCACCGACGAGATATTAGACGCCTTCGCCATAGTCGGCGGCTACAGCGAGATACCCACCCTGATGAAAGAACGCTTCGACGGCCAGTTACACGAGGTCGTCTTCAACTCCGGTGGTCCAGGCAGTGCCGACGAAACAGAGATCCGGAAGGTCATCGAAGGATTACAGCGTTAAGTTCCAAGCTGATAGCTGACGACTACCCTGCCCACTTCCCTGCCTCCACCGCCGTTAGAAAATCGGACATCGTCCGGTTATACAGGTCCGGCTCTTCCAGGTTGATAGTGTGCCCGGATTGCGGGAATACGGCTAACCCGCAGGATGGAATGTTCCTTTTCATGAATACAGCAGGATCTACGCAAGGGGTGTCTTCGTCTCCAATCATGACCAACGTCGGGGCCTTGATCTGTTGGAGCTTCTCTTGAAGTTGATATATGGTGGGCCGTTTCATCTGGACTCCCCGGAATGTTAGAGAAGAACCCTGGGCCGAGTGAGCTGCCAAACCGGCATGGAACTTGGCCCAACCCACCGGGTCCTTGCGGAGAAATTGCAGCCGCTCGGCGCCTCGAGCGTAGGCATCAGCGAACTTCTCCATACCCTCTGCGACCATCGCCGCGCTAAGAGCATCCCATGAAGCCACCAACCTTTCCCGATTTCCGGGGTCGGACCCTGCGCCCGCGGAAGCCACTACTATAGACCGGCACATCTCGGGATGAGCCATCACGAACCCCAGAGCCAATGTTCCTCCCATCGACAACCCGCCGACATGTGCCTGTTGGATGCCTAAGTGTTTCAGCAAACGATACAGGTCTTCCACCTGGATGTCTTGAGAGTAGGCGGCAGGCTCGTCCGGTACGCCTGATGGGAGATAACCACGGTGGCAGTAGGTGATGACCTGGTAGCGCCTAGAGAAGTAATTCACTTGGGGTTCCCAACTCGTGATGTCCCCAGCGAACTCGTGGCTGAAGACCAGTGGATAACCCTCTCCTGTTACCTCGTAATATATATCAACACCTTCAGACGAAAAAGTGGGCATAATAAACTCCGAATTGTTCTTGAGACGGATGATAGGCGGCCTATGCAGGGCCGTCAATTCGGGGTTGCCTCCCACCAGCAAACAAGCTAGGCTTCGGCCAATCCTAAATACCTGGAGGACATCATGCTAAACAAAGTACACCATGTGACTTATGTGGTGGAGAGTATCTCCGAAATGGCCACCTACATGGAGAGAAGTTTCGGAATCAAACCCATAGCCACCGACGAATTCGCCGACGCCGGCTTCAAATCCATACTATTTCGCATCGGCGAGACCCTGGTGGACTTCTTCGAACCTCTGCGCGATGACACTACCATGGCTCGCCAACTGAAGGCCACCGGCCCAGGCGTTATGCATGTTGCCTGGGGCGTAGACCGCATCGACGAGGCGTTCAACAGCCTGGTGGGAAACGGCAACAAGATGCGCGGCGACGCTCCTGCCATCAGCCCCTTCGGCTACAAGACCGCCAACATAGAGACCGAAAGCTCCCACGGAATCCACTTCCAACTGGCTGAAGGCGAGCCTACCTAAATCAAGAGGACTAGATATGGAATACAACGCACTAGGCCGCACCGGTCTCGACGTGTCCCGCGTGGGATTTGGTGGTGGCGGTATTGGGGAAGTTTGGGGAGCCACCACCAGAGGTGAGGCGGTACGGGCTGTCCACCGGGCTTTAGACCTGGGTATCAACTACTTCGACGTTGCCCCGGCATACGGCGACGGCAAAGCTGAAGAGGCCCTTGGAGCCGCGCTCCAGGGCCGTGGCGAAAATGTCATTATCGGTACCAAGGTCAGGATTTCTGCCCAAGACATAGAAGATGTTGCCGGTGCAGTCAAGCGTTCGATGGAAACGAGCCTGCGGCTTTTGAAACGTGACTCGGTAGATATCCTTCATGTACACAACCGATTCACCGAAACGAGAGGTGAGACCCCGAATTCGCTGGCCGCCGAAGACGTCATAGGGCAGGTGTTAGGGGCCTACAAGGCGATGCAACAGGAAGGTAAGACCAGGTTCATCGGGTTATCGGCCATGGACCATCATGTGCCGACATTGAACCAGATTATGGAAACTGGAGAGTGGGATACAGTTCTCGCCTACTACAATCTGCTGAATTGGACCGCCCAATCATCACCTCCGCCCGGAGTAAACGTTTTCGACAATGGTCAGAACATCCTGTTGGCCAAGAAACACAACATGGGGGTCATCGGAATCCGGTCTCATGCTGCGGGTGCACTGACCGACGCAGTGGATCGGCCGATACCAGCAGACAATGAATTGTTGCGCCAGGACGTGGCAAGTGCGGCGCGCTTGGGATTCTTGCTGGACGACTCCATCACCAACCTCTCTCAGGCTGCGTTGGTCTTCTGCCTAATGAACAGAGACGTCCATACCACCGTCCCTGGAGTGAAAAACCAGGCTGAAACGGAAGAGATTGCCAGCTGTATAGATTTGCCCCACTTCTCCTCCTCACAGATGACATACCTCCGCGAGCTATACGACAGAGGCTTCTTGGACTAAACCTTAGGCCACACTTTGGTGGAGAACTCCTCCATCAGAGTTAGCATGCTATCTAAGTCTTCGGTCTGCCTTAGAAAGTCCCAGATCATAGTTGTGACTCCCATATCCTGGTAACTGCGAATGTCTCCAGCGATCTGATCTGCGTCTCCAACAAAGGGCAGGCGGTCCGAACCAACGGGAGTTTTGGTCAGTTCGAACTGGTGGGTCCGGTAGATGGTTTCGATAGTTTTAGGGTCACGGCCGAAACGCTGAGCGTATTGGGCCAGACGGTCTAGGCCTGCCTTCAGTTGCTCCGGCGTACCCATGGGGAAGGTGGGATTAGACCCCAACGGATACCAACCGTCAGCCAACTCCGCGGTCCGACGCAGGGCCGGACGGCTCTCTCCACCCACCCAGATGGGCGGATGGGGTTTTTGCACCGGCTTGGGCAAGAAACTTATATCGTCGAAACTAATGTACTTGCCCTCAAAATGAGGGTCGTCTTCGGTCCATAGTTCCTTGAACGCCCTAATATACTCATCGGTAACAGCCCCACGCTCTTCAAATGGAGGGAGGCCTAAAGCCTGGAACTCCTCACGCATCCAACCAACACCGACACCTACCACCAGCCGCCCTCCGGAAAGAACATCCAAAGTCGCCAGCGATTTGGCGGCGACCAGAGGGTTCCGATGGGGGACTATCAAAACGCTGGTCACCAGCCGGATCTTACTAGTCTGGCCGGCAATGTACGATAGGAGCGTGATCTGCTCCATGGACTCGCCGGAAGTTGAGCCAGGAAATTCTCCACTTTCAGTGTATGGGTAGGGAGAAGAGATATTCCGGGGAACAAGGATATGGTCGCCGGTCAACAATGAATCAAAGCCAAATTCCTCACCTTTTTTTGCGATGATTCCCAACCTCTCGGGCGTTGCGAGCTGTCCTCTGCCGGGCAGAGTGAAACCATATTTCATCGTTTTGACTCCAGGTTATTTAAAATTATTCATCTGGTCTTAGCCGACCAGCGTACTTGGTCCAACCGCTCCCGGCTCAAGAGGGTCCTTACGTGGTCGGAGCCTAGCACTCGGACACGGTCTACTATGTTCTCTTCGTGGAGAGCTGCGGACTCGGTAAATTGACCCACTTGCGTCAGCGTGTTGGCCAGGCTGCTCCGGCTGCGCAAGGTATCTGGATGGTCGACTCCCAGCACCCGCACCCTCCGTTCAAATATGGCCTCAAACATTGTCTTCGCATCGTCATAACGACCGGCCGCGTAATAGGTGTTCGCCAAACGGCTCAGGCTCCGCAGTGTTTGAGGATGTTCATCTCCAAGTTTTCCCCGGTGGATGCGGATGTTCTCAGAGTACAGAACAAAGCACTCGTCATATTCACGTGCAGCGCGCAAGCACCGGGCGAGCTCGCTCCTAGAGTTTATGGTCTGAAAGTGTTTCTCACCCTGGTGGTTCAACCTGGCCGCCAGCACGCCCCGCAATATCTCGATCGCTTCGTTGGTACGATTAGCTGAGTGAAGTTCCCTGGCCTGAGCCTCCAGGCGGGATTGAGCCGACGATTCGAATTCCAAGCTAGAACGCCTTTTTGAGAACCTCCATCACCTGGTTTGCAGAGGTGATGGGGATGGGGTTGTTGCGGCAGCCGCCGTCGGTTAGAACCAACTGGGCAATCTCCAGCAAATCTTCTTCCGGTATCTCCAGTTCCCGAATCCGGTGAGGCATGCCCATACTCAGCACAAAATCGTCCACCGCACGGGCAGCAGCCTCGGCCGCCGCTTCGTCACTCATACCACTGGTGTCCAACCCTGCCGACCTAGCCAGCAACGCCTGCTTGCCCGCTGAAACCGGACGGTTAAACTCCATGACGTAGGGCTGGGTGACGCACGAGGTGTAACCATGGCCCACCGAGTATTTCACACCCAGGATGTGCCCTATAGCATGGCTCAACCCGGTAGCGAAATTAGGCGCTCCCATCATAGACATCCATGCGGCTATCAAACACTGGAGGCGCGCCTCAGGGTTTTTATCGGACTCTCGAGACTCCGTCAGATGGGTGAACAGTATCTCTGCCGCCGCCAATATCGGCGCGTCGATGGCGGGTTGATTGCCGGCGGTGTAAAGGCGCTCGATACAATGGTCCAGGGCTTTCACACCCGTGGAGAGCCAAAGCCAGTCGGGGGTACCCTCAGTCATCACCGGGTCCAGCATGATCAGGTCGGCATAGAGCCGGGAGTGATGGACCCGAATCTTGTGGCCGGCCCGGTCGTCAAGCACGTTTCCACCGCCCATGTTGAATTCGCCGGCCGACAGAGTTGTGGGAATGGACACCTGCAACGGCAGATCTTTTCCATCAAGGTCGGGCGACAACATCATGTCCTGCTTTTCGCCCAAACCGCGGAGCTGTTCCACGGTTGTAATGCCCTCGGACATCAGCACCGCGATCATCCGGGAAGCATCAGAGATGGTGCTCCCACCGACTCCCACCAGCGTGTCCACACCGCAAGCGATTGCCATGTTGGCAGCCTCAACTGCAGTGGACAAGGGGGCACGCTGCGTCAAGCCCGAATATGTGCCAGCGGACATACCTCCCAGAACGTCGTTAATACGTCGGACCGAGTCAGTCTTCTCAGCGACGGCACGCCCTGACAAGACTAAAGCCCGTTTACCGCTTAGCTTCTGAATCTCATCCTTAAGTGAATCGATCTTCTCATTTCCGAACACGATTCGCGTAGGCACCGTCGGGTCATACTCTCCCTGCATCGGGCTTTTAGGGGTCATATCTGCCTCACTATTGCGCACAAGTTAATCGGAAAGCGGGATTATTATGGTGAACCTGTCTTCGTCGCCGATGACACGGGTGGAGTGTCCGGTGCCAGTCATGTCTTCAGCCAAGAGCACTGCCCCTGGGCCATATTGCTTCAAGGTACCGTCGGGCAACCCGATCTCCACTGTACCGGTTAGAGAGATGCTGTATTGCCTACGAGGGGCTGTGTGAAAATCCAAGAAATACCCGGCCTTGACCATCCGGAAGGATATACCTGGGGTCTGCTCAACGGGCGAAGACAGCCCATGGGCCCCTTCGGTGTCTAAGAATTCGGTCATCTCGAATTCCTTCTCTTCGATTACGGACTTCCCGTCAGGGCCGGTGTACACATGCACGAATTCAGGCATTTTTCACTCCATCCTAACTATCAGCAGACTGCTTCTAGCTAATTTAGTTTGGGGGCGACTTTCTCATTCAACAATTGCACTGACTTTATCTGATGCTCCAGGGGGACATCGCAGCCGAAGTTGACCTCGTATATGACCTGGTTGATGCCCAGTTCTGCCTGGAGTTCCTGCAATCTCTCGACCACAGACTCGGGAGTGCCGTAGACCACCGTGTTGGCCAGCACATCCTCGTAGGTCATCGCTTGCAGCCTCTCTGCTTGGGCGGCCCGGTCGTCACCAACGGTTATACCAGACTGTCCAACTGAGTCCGTGATGACTCTGATCAGCCGCTGCATCTGGAACATAGTGCTCTCTTTGGGCTCAGAATATGCCTTCGCTTTGGTCTCTGCTACGTATACAGGAACCCGTAGACCAACGTCCACCGTCCCCTTATGCCCGGCTTTCCTCCGTGCGGCATGAAACTCCTCGACCATCGGTTTCAGATCAAGCAGCGTAGTAACACGAGATGGGTTGATGAAGATGGGATAGCCCATTCGCCCCACTAACTCAAAGGTGTCAGCGGAGGTTGCGCCTATCCTGATTGGCGGATGAGGCTTCTGAAGGGGTTTGGGCACAACACAGAGGTCGTCGTACTGGTAGAAATCGCCCTTGAACGAGAACCGCTCAGAGGTCCAGCTTTTGAGGATGATCTCGAGGCACTCGTCAAAGCGGTCGCGGCTCTCTGCGTAGTCGAAGCCGTAACCCTGGTAAATGCGGGGGAAGGCAGCACGGCCTATGCCGAAGTCCAACCGGCCCTCGCTCAGGTGATCCAGCGTAGCAATCTCCTCGGCTATCTGCACAGGGTTCCGGAGCGGCAACACATGGACTGCCAGTCCAATCTTAACCTTCTTGGTCCGGGCTGCGACGGCTCCAGCAACGGTAACCGGCGCGGATAATACCGACCGGCCGGGGTCAAAATGGTACTCAGCAAGCCAGACTCCCTCCGAACCCGACTCCTCAGCTGCGTCTATCAACTGCATAGAATCTCTAAATATCTGCGCCTGGGTTGTGTGGTCGTTCGAAGGGAACTCC
>CAJWGH010000017.1 GCA_913031095.1 uncultured Chloroflexota bacterium
TCGGCAGCCCCGAGCGTTCTGATGTTTACCATCAACTGGAACAATGTATTCGTGGCATAGCCGAAGCCTGCCGGGTGCTAGAAGTGCCGGTAGTGAGCGGCAATGTGAGCCTGTACAACGAATCCCGAGGACAGGCCATCTTCCCTACGCCTATCATTGGCGGCCTAGGGTTGCTGGAGAACGTTGGTAAAGCGACCCGCTCCGCCTTCACCGAGGAGGGTTTGGCAGTGGGACTGCTGGGTGCGGACATCAACGGCGTGGATCCCCACGACTTGGCTGGCAGCGAGTACCTGCAATGGGTCCATGGCCGTGTTGAGGGCAGCCCCAAAATAGACATGCACTTGGAAAAACGGGTACAACGGGCCTGCCGGGAAGCTATAGAGAAAGGCCTCATATCGTCGGCCCACGACTGTTCGGAAGGCGGGTTGGCTGTGGCGCTGGCCGAGTGTTGTATCCAAGGCGGCATCGGTTTCAACGGGGATTTCTCGGTTGATGACCGGTGGGACGTGACGTTGTTTGGAGAGCGCCAATCACGTGTTGTGGTTTCTCTTCCGGAAGCAAGCTGGCAGGCTTTTGAGGCGTTGGCTGCAGGCTTTGGCGTCCCTATGACGAAGTTGGGCTATACTGGAGGTGACCGGTTCAATATCAACGGATATTGTGATGTCTCGGTTTCGCAGATTAGGGATGTGTGGAACCAAGGGCTGGAGGTCGCTGGTGGCTGATAAACCTCTGCGTGTCCTATTCCTGACCCCCTATTTCCGGCCTTACCTGGGGGGCATAGAGCGGGCGATAGAGCAGCTATCGTTCCAGATTCAGCAGTCTGACGCTATAGAAGCTGTCGGAGTGCTCACGACGAAATATTCATTCCCCCGGAAGCCGCAACCCACTTGGGACGACAGAGAGACCACACCTGGGGGCATATCCATCTTCCGGCTTTCAGGATTTCCCTGGCGGTCTCTGCCGTTCTATTCTGTCCCGTTGGTTTGGTTCTCACCTTTGCGCCTGAAGAAGTACCTGGAAGAATTCCACCCAGACGTGATTCATTTCGTGGGCGATGGTTGGTTTTGGGGCCACATTTGGGCGTGGTTCTGGTACCGAGGGCGGGCCCGGATCGTCTTCACGCCGTCTTACCACACGCTGCCGCCTAGTAAGTGGTGGCTAAAGCCCATCAACGCCTTTCTATCGCACATGGCAGACCGGGTTGTCGCCCTGACAGACTTAGAAGCCAAGGGTGTGCACCGGGCCTACCGCACTGGAAAGGACAAACTGGGAGTGATTGGCTGGGGCGCATCGGTGGATGAGAAAGTAGACCCAGCCTGTGAGGAAGAACAAGAAGAGAACGAAGAGCAGACTGGGCCTCTGACGATATTGTGTGTCGGCCGCCTGGGTAGCCATAAAGGCCAGCGCTGGTTGCTAAACGTTTACTTGATGGCACGCATGCGATTCGATAGACCGGCCCGCATCGTGCTGGTGGGCCGGGACGAGGGCTCTGCTGCGGGCATAAAAAAATTTATCCTTCAGCGTCGGCTTCAAGGAGAGGTGATCGTAACCGGGGAAGTCTCCGACAACGAACTTGCCGAATGGTACGCGGAAGCGGACCTGTTTGTGCTGTTCTCCCGGTACGAGGCTTTTGGGCTAGTGTTCCTTGAAGCTATGGCCCACGGCACGCCCGTACTCACTCATGAAGTTGGAGCCAACCGGGAGGTATTACTGAGGGGAGCGATAATGGTAGCCCCGTTCAATGAGGCGGCCGCAACTGATGAATTGGTCCGTCTGATGAATGACGGAGCGGCCCGCCGAGCATTGGGGCACGAGGCTCAGGAATATGCCCTTTCCGAGTTCGGCTGGCCGGTGGTTGCGGAAAAGTACCTAGAAGTCTACCAACACTCCCGCACTGCGGCCTGAGCTAGGAACTCTCTTTTGGACCGGGCAGAGCTAGAAGAAGGCGCACGCAAGATATTGTTAACCAACCTGCGTCAGGGTGTGGCCGATTGGAACGGCCAGGAATACAGCTTCGTTTGCCCTTCTTTGACCGGCTATCCCTTTCAGTGGTTCTGGGATTCTTGCTTTCACGCCATCGCATTGATTCACCTTGATCCGGGTCAGGCCAAGGCCGAACTGCGAACATTGATGAGCGGTGCCCTGGCCAACGGCTTCATGCCCCATATCATTTTCTGGGAGACGGAGAAGCAGCCCGAGTTTCTTAGCCGGAACATTGTGGGCCAGGCTGGAGACCCGCATTACAGTTCTACCATGCAGCCTCCCATAATCGCTTACGCTGTGGAGCGGGTATACCAGGCGACCGGCGACGAGGGATTCCGCAGAGAGGCGTTGCCGGTTCTGATTAACTTCTACCGTTGGCTCAAAAAGGCCCGTGATACGGATAATGACGGATTGATAGCGGTGATTCAGCCTGAAGAAGCAGGGACCGACTGCTCGCCCAAGTATGATGATGCTTTGGGGCTTTCCGAGCTTTCGAACCAGGGATTCATAGCCGCCCTAAAAAAAATCTATGAGGTTTATGAGCCACTGCGTGGCGACGACCAGAAGATACTTGCCGCAGACGTCTTCCATTTTGAAGACGTGTTGGTGAACTCGATCTATGCCATGGGGATGCGCTCTTTGGCCCGGCTATCGGGAGATTCGCCGGAGGCTGACGAGTTCAACTGCGAGGCGGACCGCACCCGGGATGCGCTGTTGGCAAAATGCTGGGATGAAGAAGCAGGGGCGTTCTTTGACCTCTCTGGCGTCGCGGAAAAACCGGTGCGGATCGTTACCATCAGTTCCCTGATGCCGCTGATATTGGATGACCTACCCAGCCCCATAGTGGAGCGGTTGGTAAATGATTGGGTGGCCTCTCCAGACCATTTTTGGACTCCGTATCCGCTGCCGTCAGTCCCAGCATCCGACCACAAGTTTATGCCTGGCAATCCTAAGGGGTTCATCTGGCGCGGCCCCTCGTGGATCAACACCAACTGGTTTTTGTCACACGCATTGCGCAAGCACGGTTACCTAGAACTAGCTGACGCCATAGTGGCCAAGAGCCATGAGTGCATCGAGAGGTCTGGTTTTCGGGAGTATTACCACCCGTACACCGCGGAGGGCCTGGGGGCAAAGGATTTTGGCTGGTCAACGTTGATATTGGATATGTAGTGTAGGGCTTCTGTTTAGATTGGGCCCTTCGTGAATACTACTCAAACAACTAAAAAGTGCCCCGAATAAACGGGGCACTTTTTAGTTGTTTGAGTTTGCTGGTACAGTTGGCCTAGTTCCTGCGGGGTTTGGGTTTGAACAGTCGTGACATGAAACCGGTTTCTGCCCGAGCCTCGGCAGCGCTTTTCCCGGACTCGTAGTCCTCGTCATCTTCATAGTCCGGAAGCTCCGGAAGCTCGGCAATCACTGCAGCGATATCACTCTCGATAGAGTCCAGTGTGTTGATGGGTTCTGGTTCTTCTGGGGGCATTTCCAAGTCGGAGTAAGGGGAGCTTCCTACACTTACCGCAGGTGTCGACTGGGTGGCCCCGTCACCAGATCGGGCGGCGATGGATTGCTGTACCAGTGGGTGCTCATGGTTTAAGTTAAAGGTCCTGCGGCGGCGGTTCTGGCCGGAGGTCTCGTCGCGCCAACTGTGGTTGCCTTTTAGGAAGAACTCCCCATCGCTTAGGCTGCGTAGCATCTTGCTCACGTATGTGCGAGAGCTAGACTGGCCCCAGCGCTGGGTGATATCCGGATTACCGGCTTCTAGTCCTTGACCCAAGGCATCGCAAATCTCGCCAACGAGGAAGTTGAAGGCGACATGGCTGATGCCTTCTTGGTGTTCTAGTGTATTGGCCATAAGGATAAGGTCTGAGACTCGATCCGCAAGCAGGCCGTCGTCCGGTTCCGTGGGCATGCCCAGGCTACTGATAGTATCTTGAAGGGTTTGGGCTAATTCTTGGTTTTCACCAAAAGGAGATGCCGGCTCGAAAGGTACTTCTTGTTCGGGCAGGTACGTGTATTCAGGTTTCTCGTCGTGGTCATGCTGGTCGCTGACGGCCATGGCCTGTTCAAGCTCTGGCTCGGAGTCTTCAATCGGCGGAGGGACGTCAGTCTCGGAACTAATCGGCTCAGGGTTAACAACCTCTTCTTGGTGCCTGGAGCGGGGAAGACGACCCCGTCGGCGCCCGGGTCTCGGACTGGGGCCGGCGAAGGTGGCCTCGGTGGCTCCCTCGGGGATGTCCTCGTCGGACATGATGGCCCAGTCAACCAGGCCGGCGGTTATCAACCGGACGTTACCGTTCTGTGCAACTCGGGCCATAAGGCGCTTGAAGCCGGAGTAACCGAGGTTCTTCTCGTCAAAATCAGGGTGGCGGCGCACCAGGCGCTGCTTGATGGAGGTTAACAGTGGGTTTCCGCCGGCTTTGCGCTCGTCCCGGATGATCTCCTCAATGGCTTTGATGATGTCGTTGATGTCATCCGCAGAAGCGGGGGCCGGGGCTGTTTCGGTAGCGTGTGTGATGGGCGAGGCGGGCTCGGTCGATACAACCGGCGGGTCAACATCCACGTCGTAGAGCACCAGTGTGTCAACGTTATCGGCTAGGCGACGGGAGGTGCTCCAGGAGACGCCGATCACTACGACTCGCTTGCCCATGGTCCTGAGCGCGTTGACCACATGGATGAAATCGGAATCACCGGAGACAAGCACGTATGTCCCGATGTTTGGGTACGAGTGGGCAATCTCGATACAGTCGGCTGTCATCTTGACGTCGACGCTGTTCTTGATGCGCCCGGTGCGCATTCCGTTGGCGTTGGTCGCGTTGGGCGAAGGAGCTCTGGTGGGCACGAATACCGGCTCGATGCCGGCGGCGTAAAGGGAAGGAGGGTCATTTAGGAATTGACTGGCACCCCTTAGTTCTGGAGCTCGGGTGACCCAGTCTGCGTAGGCCTTTGCGATGACTACGCGTCCATGATTGGAGACTTCTTCTTTCAGGGCGGAAACGTTGGGGGTACGTTGGCCTACGGCCAGGCTGATCTTGAAATTTTCCCAGTCTATGAATAGGGCGACGTCCGCCCCGTGGTTGAGATGGTCCTGCATGCAGTAATACGTCCCGGTGGCCGGTTTCAGGCTCACCTATGTGTGTCCCTACTAGTGTAGAGTGCGGCAATAGTGGAGTCAAGAAACCGTTCGTGGATCTTGGGCCTATCGACGAATTCCGGCGGGCCTCGCAGATATCTTGACAATGGGATGCCTTTCCTAGATTGTAGCTCAGTGTTAAACGCGCCGGGATCAGGCCCAAGATGATAACGACAACGGATTTAAAAGATGCGTCAGAGGTGCGATAGATGGTGGAAAGACCACCCAGGCTTGAAGGCAAGGTAGCGATTGTAACCGGCGCCGGTTCCAGTGGTGAAGGCGTGGGCAATGGCAAGGCAGCGTCCATTCTTTTCTCTAGAGAAGGCGCGAAGGTGCTGCTGGTGGATTTCCAAGAAGACCGTGCTCGCGAGACCCTTCAAATCATCCAAGAAGAGGGCGGTGTAGCGTCCACGTTGCAGGGCGACATGACTAAGTTGGACGATTGCGAGCGCATGGCCCAGACCGCTATGGAACGTTATGGCCGGGTGGATATCTTGGACAACAACGTCGGTATCTCCCAACGGGGAACCGTGGTGGAAATCAGCGAAGACGACTGGGACCGGGTAATGACCGTCAACATGAAGACCATCATGTTGGCCAGTAAAGCGACCATCCCTCATATGATTGCTAGTGGCGGAGGAGGAGCAATCGTTAATATATCGTCTATCGCCGGGCTCAGGGCCCACAGTAGCACCCCTTACAGTGCATCCAAAGCTGGGGTGATTGGGCTGACATTCTCCATGGCGGCAGACCACGCGACAGACAATATCAGGGTCAACGCCATAGCGCCGGGTTTGGTCTACACACCAATGGTCGCCCCGCGCATGAATGATGACTTACGTCAGTTCCGCTCGGAAGCCGCGCCGTTGAAGTCGGAGGGTACTGGCTGGGACGTTGGCTACGCGGCGTTATTCCTGGTTAGTGATGAAGCCCGTTGGATAACCGGTATCTGCCTGCCAGTAGACGCTGGCCTGACCGCAGTGCACCCAGGGACCTACACGCCGATGAATCAACAGACCAGGTTCTAGGAGCCCTACGATGCGTCTTGAAAACAAAGTAGCCATCATCAGTGGCGGGAGCAGGGGTATGGGTGCGGTTGAAGCCGAATTGTTCGTTCAACAGGGCGCCAAAGTTCTTGTAGGGGATGTGCGAGACGATGAAGGCCGGGCGTTGGTGGAAAAGATAGGCGCCGATGCTGTCTACGCCCACCTGGATGTAACTTCAGAAGACGATTGGGCGGCAGCTGTAAAAAAGGCTACGGACCGTTATGGCAAGTTGGATATCTTGGTGAATAACGCAGGCGTAAGTGCCAGGGGCACAATCGAGGAAACGAGTGTGGAAGACTGGGATCGGGTGATGGGAATCAACGCTAAAGGGGTGTTCTTGGGCACACGCGCGGCAATTCCTGAGATGCGGAAAGCCGGCGGCGGCTCCATTGTGAATATTTCGTCCCAATTAGGGCTGGTAGGCATGGCTGAAAGCAGTCCGCAATATCAGTCGTCCAAGGGTGCGGTGCGTATTTTCACCAAATCGGCGGCCATCCAGTACGCGCCAGAAGGAATCCGGGTCAACTCAGTGCACCCGGGGCCCATCGTCACTCCCATGACCGAGGCACGGCGCTCCGACTTGGCAATGCAGCAGGTGATGGTCTCCCGGATCCCTCTGGGCCGTTACGGCGAGTCCGAAGACGTGGCTTACGGTGTCCTCTACCTCGCCTCCGACGAATCGTCCTTTGTAACTGGGGGAGAACTGGTCATAGACGGTGGCTGGACGGCTCAATAATCTAGGTACGTCAATGTTCGTTCATACTGAGCCTCTCGAGATCGCGGTTAAGTTCTGGCCCAGCTTCTTCATGATTGGTAGGTCTAATTAGATTCGGCCACGAACATTGGGCTAAGGCGGCTCATGAATTCCAGCCTCTCGCCGATGGCCCTCCTAAGATTAAGCACCGCGCCTAATTTCTTAGTACTCGACGCAAAGCGCGCATTCCCGAGCCACATACCAAACGGGTCTGATACGGCATGTCAGCCTTTTATTGAACGGTAAAGCTCCAGTGATAGAGCATGGGTCTCCACAGCTAGGCAATGGGTTCTTCCAGGTGACCGGAGGAGACTAAGGGCTCCAGAATTGCGCCGAGATAAGTATATAAGGCGGCCGCTGCCGCCGACATGCTAATTCTGATATTGTTCACGCAGTGCTGGGTTTAGAGCGAAGACAAGCCCACGGCTTCAACCAGCCGATGGAATTCTTCTTTGGTTTCGTCAGTCGGATTGGGTCCCGGATGACGCACTTTGGGGTTCTCGATGAAGCCGCGGCTGTGTAGAGCGTACTTGCGTATGCCCACGCCGATTCCTTCTTGGAACTCGAACAGCATGAGCGGTAGGCAGCGGGTAAATGTTTCTTCTGCTTTGGCCCGGTCTCCCTCGGCCATCTGACGGCAGATGTCAACCAACACCTCCGGATAGGCGAATCCGGTCATAGCTCCAGCCGAACCACGGGCCAACTCCTCCAGCAAGAATACGCCTCCAAGACCACCAAAGATCGGCATGTCGTCGCCAACGAGCTTGCGTATTGCTGAAATCTTGGGAGGTGTCGGAGGGTCTTCTAGTTTCAGGTATTGGGCGGCAGTGATACCACTGGAGAGCCTAGCGATGAAGTCCGGCGACATGTGGACACCCGAGGTGCTTGGGTAGTCTTGTACGACGATTGGGAGGTCAATGGCGTCTGCGAGTCTAGAATAGTGGGTGAATACGGTGTCGGGATTGGGCTTGCCCATGGTGGGAGGAGAGACCATCACCGCTGCCGCTCCCAACTCTTGGGCTTCTTTGCTGCGTTCTATGGCTGCGGCTGTGCTGCCCGCAGTGGTTCCCACGGTCACAGGCAAACCCTTCGCCCGCTGAATGACGGTTTCTGCAACCTCATAGCGCTCCCGGTCTGTCAATCGAGCTGCCTCGCCGGTCACTCCTAGGCAGACCATGCCCTCACATCCGGATGAGACGGCCTTGTCGGCTAGATTTCCCATGGATGCCAGGTCGATGCTCTCGTCTTCGTGAAAGGGAGTGGCCAGCATCCAGTGGACGCCCGAAAATTTCTTGGCCATGGAAAACCTCCGGTCTAATTAAGCCGTTTAAAGTTCGGCCGGGCTATTCTACTTCCTGAATCGCGTTGAGGGGACGGTTATGGCGTTAGGAGTATCTTGCCAACGGTTTCCCTTCCTTCCAGCTGGCGGTGAGCTTCCGGGGCCTCGGACAGCGGCAGGGTTAGTCCTATGTGCAGCTTCAGCTCGCCCGATTGGACCCACTTCAAGACTTCCTCAGCGCGGCCGAGCAGTTCGTCACGGGTGGCGGTATAGTCGCCCAGACTGGGGCGGGTTAGGAATAGAGAACCATTCTGGAGCGCCCGGGTGTTGGTGTCAGTGACTGCGCCCCCGGCCTGGCCGTATAGGACCATGTGACCACGCCGTCCCAAGCACTTGAAGCCCTTTTCGAAAGTGGTCTGTCCCACCGCGTCCAGAACCATTTTCACGCCCTGGCCGCCCGTGGCTTTCCTGATCTCCTCTTCAAAGTCCTGTTGGGTGTAGAGGATGGTCTGGTCGGCTCCGGCTTGTTTGGCCATGTCGGCTTTGGCTTCGGTGGAGACGGTGGTAAAGACATGAATGCCCAAGCGCTTTAATAGTTGGATCAACAGGAGTCCCATCCCGCCTGCCCCGGCGTGTACCAACACTTGATCGCCAGGGTTAAGCCGGGCTATGCCGAAGACCAGGAAATGGGCGGTCATGCCTTGGAGCAGGGACGCGGCTCCGGAGGGAAAGTCCATGGCGTCGGGGATCCTAACCAACAGCCACGACGGCACTGCCTGACGTTCGGCGTATGAGCCCGTGTGCATGGCGTAGGCCACGCGGTCGCCCACGGCCACTTCGCTTACGCTTTCTCCGATAGACGTGACCACGCCACAAGCTTCCCTTCCGGGCGTCCAGGGAAAGTTGGCTGGGGGGTTGGTGCCCTTGCGGCTGGAAACGTCGGTGTAGTTGACGCCGATGGACTTGATGTCGACCACCGCTTGGCCTAGACCTGGGGTGGGTTCGTCGACATCTTCCAGTTTCAGGACGTCTGGTCCACCGATCTCATACGCACGTATCGCTTTCATGCTCGCCTCGCTAACTGGATATGCGGCTAGGTTACAGCAAGGAGGGTTGTCAGGGAAGAAAGAACAGGCTTTGCCTTTGCCTTGCGATATTAAAAATTCTGGACCGCCAGGCTGGCTGCGTTACGACCACAACCAGGCAAGAATCTGTGGCGAAAGTTTACTTTGTGGGTTGGGTATGGTTTATTAGCATTCGCATAGCCGTGTTCAAGAACGGCCAACCTGGGTGACGACTGGGGGACAACTAGAACGATGAGTTTCGAGCAGATAAAGACAGACCAGGTGGATAGGGTGGCGATAGTGACGCTGAATCGCCCGGAAGTTTTAAATGCGCTCAGCCTGCAATTAGTGCGTGAGTTGGACGAATTCGTAACTGAGGCAGAGCAAGACGACAGCATCGGGGCTATCGTGATCACGGGCGCTGGGGACAGGGCGTTCTCCGCAGGCGCAGACATTCATGAGAACCGGGAGAACAACGACGAGCAACGGGCTGCCGGCGCTGCTGCCCGGGCTGATTACACCTGGCATATGGCCTCTTCTTCCAAGCCCATCATCGGGGCCATCAATGGCCTCTGCTATGGTGGCGGCACTGTTATGGCAACTAGTTTGGACTTTCTCATGGGCTGCGAAAAAAGCAGCTTCCGATTCTTGGCGGTGAACTACGGTCAACTGAACGCCACCTGGAGCTTGCCTACTATGGTCGGGTGGCCCAAGGCCAAAGAACTGCTTTACAGCGGGCGGGAAGTTTTTGCCGATGAGGCATACCACATCGGCCTAATCAACCATCTGGTGCCTTCCGGCGAGTTGATCGACAGGACCGTTGAAGCCGCGGCTGGTATAGCCAAGAACCGGGCTGAAGGCGTAGCCAATATCAAGTCGCTTTTGATCGAGCACACAGGCAACGATCTAGAAACCCAGTTCAAGACGGAGATTGAAGGACGCAAAGGACGATTCCAGGGCCTGACGGTGGAAGATGGTTTTAAGGACTTCTTGGAGCGCAAAGGCCGGAAGCCACGGGTTTCCTAGAGGAATGTGTACCGTACTTGAGTCATGAAC
>CAJWGH010000018.1 GCA_913031095.1 uncultured Chloroflexota bacterium
TCGCGCCGACTCGGTCTAGGTTTAGGCCCATGGCGCCTACATACCAACCGCCGTTCTCCTCACCCAACATGCTGGATGCAGGAACGCGGACATTTTCGAAAAAAGTCTCGTTGGTGCGAACCATGCCGTAGGTGGTCCCCATCGGGGCAGGCGGATCGCTTTGGATGGTCCATAAGGGGCGCACTGTGATTCCCGGAGTATCCATCGGAATCAAGAATATGGAGATGCCCCTGTGTCTTGGCGCATCGGGGTCGGTACGACACATCATGTAAATGTGGGACGCGTAATGAGCAGCGGATGTGTACATTTTCTGGCCGTTAATAACGAAATCGTCACCATCACGGACCGCCCGGCATTGCAACCCTGCAAGGTCAGCACCAGCTTGGGGTTCTGTGAACCCTAAGGCGAATATGATCTCACCACGAATCATGCCTGGAATGAAATATTCTTTTTGCTCTTCGGTGCCGGCGGCCAAGATGGCAGGGGCCCCACTGCCCGCTCCACCTACCCCGATGCCAAGCCTCATGAATTCCTCTTCGACGATATATTGGTCGATTCTGCTTCCGCTCTGGCCTCCGTATTGTTTGGGCCAGCTGATACCGATCCAGCCTTTGTCAGCGACCTTTGCAACCAACTCGCGGTACTCAGGGCCACGTCCGCCTTCCTCACCGCCTTCCATCTCGTCAAGTAAACTCTGACTAACGTTTTCAGCGATGAATGCCCGCACTTCTTGGCGTAGGTCTTCTTGTTCTTGTGTTAAACCAAAATCCATTCTGTGACTCTCCAATCCTGAGGAAAACTGGGTCCTACAGTCCTGGCAGAACCCGCCAAATCTACGCTCTAGCCATTTTGCTGTGCCACCCAATTGGTGTCAAGTTGAGGCAGGTCACTTAGAGGTTGAGCTGATCTCTAACAGCAAGGGCCGCAACTGTTCGATCAAAGGCGGAAGAAACTCCTCCCAGCCGCCGACTATCCCGAAGTCAGAAGAGCGAAACATTACGGCCCGCCGATTGGTGTTAATGGAGATGATTACCCCGGCCCGCTGAAGACCGACTGTGTGATTGAAAGCGCCTCGGATGCCCACGGAGATGTACACCATTGGGGCGATGGTCCGGCCACTAATGCCGATCTGGAGTTGTTGAGGCAACCAGCCTTCGTGAATGACATCTCTGGTAGTTCCGAGCGTAGCGCCCACAGACCGGGCCATCCCCTGAAGCCGGATCAGGCCTTCAGCTGACCCAACTCCCATTCCTATCCCTATGACCACCGGAGCATTGGCTAAGGCCAGACCTTCCTGGTCTTCCTCGAACTCTTCCTTGATCAGCCGGATATCTGGGCCATCGAATGGTATCGTTGAAATCTGGTCTACTTTTGCTGTTATACCGGGCTCAGGCGCGGTCGGGGAAAGTAGGCCGGGCCGGATGGTGACAAGATTGGGCAGGGTCTTAGACAAGATAGGTGCAATAACGTTTCCACCCAGCGCAGGTTTGAGCTGAACGAGCCGCCCATCGGAGTCTATCTCCAGGTCCATGGCGTCACCAGTTAGCCCCAGTCCAAACCTGGCGGCCAACCGAGAAGCCAAATCACGCCCATCAGCGGTAGCTGCAAATAGGACTGCATAAGGGCTTTCTTTGCCAAATGCTTCGGCCAGTGAGTTGCCAACCTTCATGCCGAAAACCGGGCCGAGTTCCGAATTGTCCAGCATAAGTACACGGTCAGCCCCGTAAGAAGTCAACTCGGCCACTGTTTCTTCGCATTCTCGCGCAATCAGCACCGCAACTACTTCGCTTTGGGTCTGCTGGGCGAGCTCTCTGGCTTTACCGAGCATCTCTAAAGTCACGTGAGCTATCCCCTGTTTTGTAGTTTCGGCAACTACCCAAATACTCCGGTCTTTCCGACCAGGATAGCGAAGCAATGCAGCTGAATCATAGCTGCCCTCGGGTTCAGCTGCGAGTTCTGTCAGGCGCTGCCGGACAGAGTCTACGACCTGTTTGGCAGCTTCTTCAGGCGTGGCATCTTCAAGCAGGACACCCATTCGGTTGGGTTCTACCAAGCGAATTTCGTCCACCCAAGTAGGAGATCCCTCGACGCCAAACTGGGTCAGATCAGATGACAGGTCAGCCGCCGATACCTCTTCAGCGGAGATACCCTCTGCCCGGTTCATTTGTTCTTGGTCAGGATAAAGTTCGGGAGCCACACCTTCGGTTACACAAACCACAACAGGCAGGTCACATTCGATGGTTTGAGTACCTTCGTCGGTAATTCTTTCCACGATGACTGACTTTCTTTCACTACTAAGCTCGATTTTCTTCACGTGGCTAATGTGCGGTAGACCCATTAATTCAGCGGTCTCTGGACCAACTTGACCGGTGTCTCCATCGGCGCTGTTGCGGCCGAAGATCATGAGATCAGGGTTCTCCCGCTGCAGCGCCAACGCTAAGGCTCTTGAGGTTGCTAAAGTGTCGGAACCGGCGAGAGCGCGGTCAGATATCAGCACGGCACGGTCGGCACCTAAGGCCACGCAGTTGGTCAGCCCTTCTCTGGCGCCAGGTGGACCCATCGAGATGACAACAACCTCGTCTTCGGGTGAATCCTTTAATTCGACCGCCCGGACTAGGCCCAAAAGATCAAAAGGGTTTACTTCAGAAGGCACACCCTCTCGGATGATGGTTTTAGCCTCGTAGTCAAACTGGATTCTCGCCAATATCGGCACGTATTTCATGCACACGGCGGTTTTCATGAGCCTAATGCGCCTCAAGTTTAGATTGTCAGTAGGATGTGTAACTATTCGCTGTCTGAAATATTGACGCCCAGGACTTCTTCTTTGACCTGGGAAGTCAATTTTTCCAGTTTTCCGCTGATAGAAACGGGAAATCGAGGTGGGTTATTCAGAACTTTAAAACGGTCATCCAACAAGGAGAAGTCATTCTTAAATCTGCTCCTCGCTTCATCAAGGGTTGCCTGAGGGGCAATCCTCTTTCCATCTTTCATGACCTCTTCCAACAGCGGGAGCCCACCGGGAAGTTCTTCGTCATGCAGTGCAATGATGTCTTTGGCGAACATACCATCTGCGCCTTCAATCCGGTAGACCTGTTTAGCCCCGGGGAGGGAAACTTTATCGGTGCTGAGTTTCATCACGGGCCGGTCGTCAAAACAGACCAGCTTGTAAGCCATGTCCGACCACGGGGCATCGGCGGAAACACCAGCCTTGGTGCCTACCCCAAAGAGATCTATAGGTGCACCTTCGTTTACTAGAATTTCCAATTCGTATTCATCCAGCCCACCGCTAGCTAATATCTTGACGTAGCCCAGGGCGGAGTCATCCAAAATCTTCCTCACCTGACGGCTCAGTCCATCGAAATCTCCCGAGTCCAAGCGAACGGCCATCAGCCGTTTACCATTTGTCTCCATTTCTTTCGCTACCTGCACCGCGTTCCATGTACCAGAGATGGTGTCATAAGTGTCCAGCAAAAGTATGGTTCTGTCTGGGAACGACATTACGTAGGCTCGAAACGCCTCAAGTTCGGATGAGAAGCTCGAGATGAATGAATGAGCCATAGTGCCAGCTGGGGGCATCCCATACAGGCTGGCGGCAAGCACGTTACTAGTGGAACTAAACCCGGCTAGGTAGCTGGCCCGGGCCATCTTGAGAGCAGCGTCGGTTCCTTGGGTGCGACGAGAGGCGAAATCGGCAATGCCCCGCCCTCGGGCAGCCCAGACACAACGGGCGGCTTTCGTTGCGAGCATGCTCTGGAGATTGACCTGGTTAATTATGAACGTCTCGGCGAGTTGGGCTTCTATCAGTGGAGCCGAGATTTCAACCGCTGGTTCATCGGTGAAGTATAGACGGCCTTCGGGGATAGCCCGGACGCTCCCAGTGAACCTGACACCGCGGAGATACTCCAAGAAGTCGTCCGAGAAGATTCCCGTAGCTCTGAGGTAATCGATCGCGCGGCCGCTATAGTTTAGATTAGCGAGATAGTCCAGCACGTCCTCTAGCCCCGCAGATACGAAGAAGGCACGATTTGGCGGATAGGTGCGGGTGAAAAGGCTGAAGGTCGCGGTGCCAGACATACCCTGGCGAAAGAAAGCCTGGGACATGGTCAGTTCGTAAAGGTCGGTGAATAGACCTAGGTCTTCTCCAGGAAGGGGGAGTTTGGGTGCAGTCATGGAATCCGTAACAAGAGTAATGGATTTCCCGTATGGCAACCGATATTATGTCGCCGTACCAAAGCCAATGTCAACCGAGATTGAGCGTGGTTTACGCCTGAGAGGTGAATGGCGTTTCAGACGTGGCGTTCTTGACATGGTGACTAGCCCTTAGTAACATCTAGATGGGTTTACAGGCGTTCCGATGAAGCCCTTAAAAATCTAAAGGTAACCCATAAACCCTTATCCAGAACGGCAGAGGGGACGGCCCTATGAAGCCTAGCAACGGGTCTTAGACCCTTACGGGCGTAGATACGGTGCTAACTCCGGCGTCTGACAGTTAACGGTCAGGCGAAAGATGAGGCGGCTCGTATATCTGTGAGCTTCTCTAATCGAGAAGCTTTTTTAATGTCTGAGACCTGTCTTCCAATGCCAGTCTAATATCCTGGGAGCATCTCCGGTGAACGAAATTCGACCCATAGAGTGGGCCAATGGCACACTACGGTTGCTTGACCAGACCCGACTGCCCCTCGAAGAAATTATCGTAGAGGCGCATGGGTATTTGGAAGCCGTTGACGCCATCAGGACGATGCGCGTTCGTGGTGCTCCGGCCATCGGAGTGACCGCCGCTTATGCCGTGGCCATGGCCGCCCGGGATTTGGAGGTGCCGGATAGAGACACTTTCCTGCAACGTTTGGCAGAAGCCGGGTCCGAGATAAAAGCCGCCCGGCCTACTGCTGTGAACCTGATGTGGGCCGTTGACCGTATGATGGGCGTAGCGGATTCTGAGGCCGATATAAACACCGCCAAAGCACGGTTGTTGGAAGAGGCGGCCCGGATAGAGACAGAAGACGAACAGATAAACCGGCGCATGGGCAGCCATGGAATTGAACTGATGCCAGATGGAGGTTCTGTTCTGACCCATTGCAACGCCGGCGCACTGGCAACGGCCGGCTACGGCACGGCGGTAGGGGTCATTAGGGCTGGTTGGGAATGCGGCAAACGATTCAAGGTGTTCAACACAGAAACCAGGCCTTTCTTGCAGGGAGCCCGGCTGACCGCTTGGGAGTTCAAGAAACTCGGAATACCCTCTACTCTGGTAGTGGACTCGGCTGCTGGTATGTTGATGAGGCGGGGCGAGATCGGCTGCGTGATAACCGGGGCTGACCGTATCGCTGCTAACGGAGACACTGCCAACAAGATCGGTACCTACACTCTGGCCGTACTCGCCAGAGAGAACAATATCCCGTTCTATATCGCGGCTCCCATTAGTACGGTGGATATGAGCCTGCCCGATGGAGACCAGATTGAAATAGAGCAACGCTCTTCTAGTGAAGTCACAGAGTTCCAGGGAATTCCAGTCGCACCTGACGGAGTAGAAGCCCTGAATCCTGGGTTCGACGTGACACCCGCTAAGTACGTGAGCGCAATCATCACCGAAGCCGGGATATCACGCCCGCCTTTCATAAACAGCCTGGTACAGGCTGTTAGGTCGGCACAAATTACTGTATGAGCACTAAACAGAAAGCAACGATAGCAGTGATTGGCGGTAGCGGGCTCTACGAGATGGAAGGCATGACTGGCGTTGAACCTGTTGATCTGGATACTCCATTTGGAAAACCCAGTGACTCTATAATCGTGGGTGACCTGGACGGGGTTCAGGTCGCGTTCCTACCGCGCCATGGAAAAGGCCACCGGTTCAATCCATCACACATACCTAACAGGGCCAACATCTACGCCTTAAAATCGATCGGTGTAGAGCGCATAATCTCTGTAAGCGCAGTGGGCAGCCTGAAAGAGGAATTTGCGCCCCTTGACCTCGTGATCCCCAGTCAATTGATTGACCGCACCCGAATGCGTGAAAGCACTTTTTTCGAAACCGACGTGGTGGTGCATGTGGCAATGGCCGACCCTTTCTGCGCCCACGCAAGCCAAGTGGTGCACCGAGCGGCCCAGACATTGGATATCAATGTTCATTCAGGTGGCACAATGGTGGTGATGGAAGGCCCCGCCTTCTCAACCAGGGCTGAATCTTTCATGTACCGATCCTGGGGCGCAGACATAATCGGCATGACCGCCCTGCCTGAGGCGAAGTTAGCGAGAGAGGCGGAGATCTGCTACGCCACCATGGCATGGATCACAGATTACGACTGCTGGCACGAGACGTCCGAGTCGGTGACCGTGGATATGGTAATCGCCAATCTTATGAAGAATGTGGAAACATCTAAAGCGCTGTTGAAAAAAGTGATTCCCGCTCTTGGCGCCGTGCGGAAATGCCCCTGCGAATCCGCGCTTAGGGATGCAATCATTACGCCAAAAGAGCATATCCCCGATGAACTCAAACGGAAACTTGCCCCGGTAACGGGTAGATATTTAAGCTAAGGCCAGATTAGTTCCAGGAGGATGAACATGCCTAGACAAGATCCAGGCGAGCCATATTTCCGAGTAGACTCCGCAGAGGGCCAAGCGATGCTAGCAGCGGACCCGGATGGAACCGTGGTCATTGACGTCCGCCGCGACGACGAATGGGTCACGGGCCACGTGGCTGGTGCGATACACATTCCGGTAGACGACCTGACCGACAACATAGATCGGGTTCCCACAGACAAGAAGGTATTCTTCATCTGCGCTGCAGGGGTCAGAAGCGGCCTTGCCTGCGAGATGGCATCCGCAATGGGATACGAATCAGACAGCCTATACAACATAGAAGACGGCACCCCGGCCTGGATCGCAGGAGGGCACCCAACGTCCTATGGCAGCGACGCGTAAGCACCTGTCCCGGACACGAAGTGATACAAGAGAAATAGTAGTTAATAAATGCGGGTCCGGCAAACATCAATTCTAGGGACCTGATACTAAGGAGAACAAGGTGGCATCACAACAAACTAAAGGGGACGTAAAAGACCTGTCCTTGGCGAAAGTCGGAGTGAACAAGATCGAGTGGGCGGGAAGAGAGATGCCCGTGGTCAATATGATTAGGGAGCGCTTCGGTAAAGAGAAGCCGCTTAACGGCGTGCGCCTATCTGCCTGCCTGCACGTGACCAGTGAGACGGCCAATCTGGCTATCGCTCTCCGGGACAGCGGCGCAGAGGTAGTTCTCTGCGCCAGCAACCCCCTCAGCACCCAGGATGACGTAGCTGCCGCGTTGGTCCAGGAATATGGCATCCCCACTTACGCAATCAAGGGCGAGAACGAGGCAACGTACTATGAGCACCTCGAGGCCGCCCTGGCCGTGGAACCTCAGATGACCATGGACGACGGCGCAGACCTCCTGACCCTGCTGCACACCAAGCACCCAAACATGATCGACAACATCATTGGGGGGACTGAAGAGACCACCACTGGAGTGATTCGTTTAACAGCCATGGCAGCGGAGGGAGAGCTCAAGTACCCGGTTATCGCAGTCAACGACGCCGAGACAAAGCATTTCTTTGACAACCGGTACGGCACCGGTCAAAGCACCCTAGACGGGATCACCCGCGCCACTAACATTTTGTGGGCTGGCCGACGTGTAGTGGTGTCTGGTTACGGATGGTGCGGCCGCGGCGTCGCCTCCCGAGCCCAAGGTATGGGCGCCCACGTCACAGTTTGTGAGACCAATCCGGTCCGGGCTCTCGAAGCGGTCATGGACGGTTTCAACGTCATGCCCATGTTAGAGGCCGCCAAGACCGGAGAGGTGTTCATCACGGTAACCGGAGGCCTGCACGCCGTAGGCAAAGAGCACATCGAAGTCATGGTTAGCGGCGCTATCTTGTCCAACAGCGGGCATTTCAACGACGAAATCGACATCGCATCCTTGAAAGAAATGTCGATTGCCAACCGCGAGCTGCGACCCTTCGTCGAGGAGTACACCCTGAAAGATGGACGCCTGATATATCTGCTGGCCGACGGCCGGCTGGTCAACCTGTCCGCCGCCGAGGGCCATCCTTCCGCAGTGATGGACATGAGTTTCGCCAACCAAGCACTCTCGGCTGAGTACCTCTACAACAATCAAGGGATATTAGGCCCAGGCGTTCACGTAGTGCCCCCAGTGATGGACGCAGAGATTGGACGACTCAAACTATCATCCATGGGTATCGCTATCGACACGCTATCCTCTGCGCAGCAGAAGTACCAGGATAGCTGGCAAGAAGGCACATAGCCAAGGTTAAATTAGGAAACGAGCCTGAAAGACTCAGGCCGAGATAGGAGAAACCAGTATGCCAATGCTATTCCACGACTCACCAAAATACCTGCTGACCTCCGAGTCAGTGACCGAAGGGCATCCTGACAAACTCTGCGACCAGATTTCAGACGGAGTCCTGGACGCCGTGTTGAAAGACGACCCTATGGGCCGCGTCGCTTGTGAGACCGCCGTCACTAACGGCTTGGTTGTCGTCATGGGCGAGATCACCACAACTTCCTACGTTGATGTGCCCAAGATCGTCCGCGAAACCCTCACTAAAGCCGGTTACACCAACGCTGACTACGGCATCGACGCCACCAGCTGTGGTGTGATTGTCTCCATCCAAGAGCAATCTCCGGACATCAGCGCCGGTGTCACCACCGCCTTGGAACAGCGTGGGTCTGCTGCTGAAGAAGCCATGCTCGCCACCGGCGCCGGTGACCAAGGCATGATGGTCGGGTTTGCCTGCAACGAGACTCCAGAACTTATGCCTTTGACCGTTAGCCTGTCACAGAAATTGGTAGAACAGCTCGCCCTGGTTCGGAAAGAAGGAACCATCCCTTACCTCCGCCCCGACGGCAAGTCCCAGGTGACCGTTGAGTACCGACACGGCGTCGCCGCCCGAGTCGATACTGTTGTCATAAGCACTCAGCACGACCCTGATGCCAGCAACGAACAAATCGAGAAAGACATCACTGAGCACGTGATCAGAGAGATAGTGCCCGCGGATCTACTTGATGCAGACACCAAGATATACGTAAACCCCAGTGGACGGTTCGTGACCGGCGGTCCTGCCGGCGACAGCGGCCTTACTGGCCGGAAGATTCTCGTCGACACCTACGGCGGCATCGCCCGCCACGGCGGCGGTGCCTTCTCCGGTAAGGACCCGACCAAGGTTGACCGATCCGCAGCCTACGCTGCCCGATATGTTGCCAAAAATATCGTGGCATCTGGTCTGGCCGAACGCTGTGAGATCCTGGTTTCCTACGCCATCGGCGTGGCGACCCCCATATCTGTGGCGGTCGAAACCTTTGACACCAACAAAGTCGATAGCGAGACCATCCACGCACTGGTTGCCAAGCACTTCGACCTGCGCCCCGCCGCAATCATCCGAGACCTGAACCTTCGGCGACCCATCTACCAGCCCACCGCTGCCTACGGACACTTCGGACGCGAGGGCCTTGGGCTGTCCTGGGAACAAACCGACAAGGCGGATGCCCTCCGCAAAGACGCCGGTATTTAACTATTACCTCTCAGGGGAACTATTAAGTTTCAGTGCATTAAAAGGGCCATTGGCACTCGACCATTGGCCCTTTTATTCTTATGCTGTTGACACTTGTAAACCGGAGGGGATGGTCTCTTGACGGACATCAGATTTGGAACGGACGGCTGGCGCGCACTGATCGCCGAAGATTTCACCTTTGACAACGTTGCCCGTTGCGCTCAGGGATTGTGCGACTACCTGAAAGCAGCCGGTACTTCCGACATGGGCATTGTCGTAGGTTACGACACCCGGTTTCTGTCTCCCGAGTTTGCCGAAACTGTCGCCGCTGTGTGCGCGGGCCGAGGTATCAAGGTTTACCTATCAGACAAATCAGCTCCAACCCCCGTCCTCAGCTATAACGTTCTGGACCGCCGCTCCGGAGGCGCCGCGATTATTACGGCCAGCCACAACCCTGGTCAGTGGAACGGGTTCAAGTTCAAACCCGAATACGCCGGCAGTGCGACCCAAGAGATAACCGACCGTCTGGAAGAGTTCATCGCCAAGATACCAACCCCGGCTACCCCTAGCGTTGCTGAGGGACGAAATAAAGGACTGATTGTCGATTTAGAGCCCCAGGGGCCGTATTTAAAACGAATTGCTTCTCTTGTGGATCTTGATTCCATTAGAGCCTCAGGCCTAAATGTTGTT
>CAJWGH010000019.1 GCA_913031095.1 uncultured Chloroflexota bacterium
ACTAGTGGGTCCATCGTTACCTTGCCGGTGCGTATAAGATCCAGCGCGATTCGCCAATCTTCAGGGCGGGTGCCGAACGACGCTTGGAGTCCCACCTCCCGTGCCATCCAGTCTGGAGGCAGGAGTTCCGTCGGCTCCCAGGTGATGGCCACTAGCATGACCTGTCCGCTGCGTCGAACCATCTGAAGGGCATCATCTAGGGTGCTCTTGGCGGCCGCGCACTCGAACACCACGTCCGGGCCGAGCCCATCGGACAACTCTACAATTCTCTCAATGACATCGGACTCCGTGGGGTCTACGACGGCGTTCGCACCCAATCTGTGAGCAGCCTCTGCTCTGGCTGGAGCAGGTTCGGATACGAACACCCGGGATGCGCCGGCCGCCCTGGCGACCTGCATGCAGAGGAGGCCGATAGGTCCGGCGCCCAAGACAGCCACCGTGTCTCCGAGGCGCATCTTCGATATTCGGACCGCGTGGACGGCCACCGCGCAGGGTTCGCACATTGCAGCCTCTGCACTAGAGACGCCTTCGGGGATGGCGATGGGCTCCCAATCCTCCATCAGCACTTTCTCCGCGTAGGCGCGAATACGCTCGGTTGGGAACCCTTCGTTACGATAATTGAAGCGAGGACCCCTGGCGGAGGTCAGTGTGGGTGGTGGCTCTCCTCCTCCTCCGATCACCCGGTCTCCAACCTTCCACCGGTCGACGCCAGGTCCCACGCGTGAAATGACACCCGAATATTCGTGGCCCAGGACAGATCCAACAGGCGCAATGTCGTACATGATGGCGTGGACGTCGGTTCCGCAGATGGCGCAGAATTCCACATCGACGACGACCTGCCCGGGAGCAGGAACAGGGTCGGCCAGATCCTCGATGGCGAACTGCTGGTTACCCTGGTAGACGGCTGCTCGCATAAATCGCGCTCCTCATCTCTTGGTTGTCACCTATTCAGGCAGATGATAGCAGATGCTATGGTCACTAGTGGATCAGAGTAAGCAGGGGATTTCGTACTAAATTTATTTCTGTCCGCTAGGCACGGTTTTAACGTTTAGTCTCAATATAGTGCCTGCTGTGGATTGCTGTACACGCTTATGCACAAAAGCGTCTGACTTTTAGTCAGTAGGTTTTCGGTTCAAGTCCGAAGCGGTCAACACGAGATTAGGCACGAAAAAGCCCCACATCGGAAATCCTAATGGCAAGATACTGTGGAGGGTGGAGATGTGCTAAAAGGGTGGATCCCATCATATAATTCCGGTGTTATGACTGGTTGTTAGATACGAAGAAGCCGTCCGATTTCTCGTCGGACGGCTTCTTCGTATGGCATGCGTAGCTGCGTCGCCTGGCCTAATTTGTCAGTTCAGTCTTTCCGTTAGCTCCAATGCGATTTTCTCTTCAGGGGATACCTCGGATAACGCTACTAACTTTCCATCTTTTATAACGTTAGTAAGGTGATGGCCACCCTGGAGAATGCGGACGTCTTTTAATGGGTCTTGGTCAAGGATTATGATATCCGCCAACTTGCCTGGGCTTATGATGCCTACCTCGTCTTCTAGACCGACTGCATACGCGTTTTCACGCGTATAGGCAAGAATCGCTTCCATTGGTGTATATCCACCGTGGCGCACCAATATATCGGCTTCATTGGCGTGTAACTCGCCATAGGGCATCAATGGTGAGTTACCGCTGTCAGTACCTGCCAACACTTTGATTCCTAGATTTCGGGCCATCTGCAGAGTTTCGGCGGCGCTTTCAAGGTTACGATTGATTAGATCTAACTCGGCGGTGCCACGACCGTAGTCTTGGCCGACATCCGCAGCCCGTTCCAAGAATGTTACAGTAGGGATGATGCGGATTTCGTGTTCGGCTACAGCGTAAAGGTCTGCTTCGGTCGCAAGGTCTGCGTGCATTATCCAGTCAACACCGGCAAGGGCAGCAGCCATAGTCGATCCCGAGCCACGGGAATGGATGCTTATTCTGGCGTTTCGGCGGTGCGCCTCATCGACTACGGCACTAAGCTCCTCTTGAGAAATGGTTTGATTGTCTCCCCAGGTGCTATCAGCCATCTTGATGAAATCAACCCCATGTTTGGTTTGACGGCGTACCTCGGTGATCATCTCAGATACGCTGTTGGCGAGCCGTCCTAGAGAGTGCTCCGGTGTACCAACCCACCATGGTTCGATATCTCCGATGCTGCCGTATGTGACGATGAATTGACCGGCACAGAATATCCTAGGACCTTCAATCAAGCCTGCGTTTATGGACTCTCTTAACGCTACATCGGTAAACCAAGTGCCACCAGGAATAGACACGCTAGTAACCCCAGCTCGTAGCACTTTCTGTGCATTGATGGCTGCGCGGATAGTGTTGAACTCAGGGCTGGTGGCGCCTTTTGCGATATTTAGATTGGGTATTATCGGTTGGCCGAAAGACAGGTGACAATGACTATCGATCAAGCCGGGCATTATCCACTGGCCCGCTGCATCGATCACCCTATACGCCTCACGATCCTCTAGGTCGACTCCACCTGGCAGGGCCCCCACACTGGTGATGCGTGTGTCCTCAACTACTATCGCATCATTTTCAACAGGGGGACCTCCATTACTGTCGATCAGCGTCCCATTTTGAATGACTAAAGTCCGGTGTCCTTTATTACTCATGGCGCACTCCTGTCAAGATCAACCTCGCGCTTGGGAACGTCGTTTGATAGGTGATTTGGTCAGGCGACACAAATCTGAGTCTTGCCGCTGTTATTTGGTTGCATCGAATGCGCTTCCAAGACGGTGGCCTTGTTTTAACGGTCTCGATCTTCTTCCCATTGTGTTCAAGGATACCCATATATACCCTCAGGCACAATCTTGAGACTAGAAAACACGTACGCCCACTCCTGGACATGATTTCCTATTAACTCTTAATCGGTTGCTCTTAGGTTCCTAAGATGGGGATTTTCCAAGCCTTGATTAATTGTTGCCAAATGGCGGCATGTCGCCCATCGGGCCCGCAAATCCGCCACTATCAGGGTCGTCACCAATGCCCGATAGGTCGATACCATCCAGAAGCCCACGGGGATTAAGGTCTACGTTGTCTACCACTGGCGGACCGTAGGAGTTGACTAGTGATGCTGGTACGGCAAATTCGCGAATTTCTAAGGAGATTCCATCTTCAGAAACAAAGGCCAATTCATGCTCACTGATGGTGTCTTCTGGAATTTCGATCGCGAGCATGGCGTTGCCATCCATAGCAACGCCAAGTGGCCATCCCAGTGGGTCGTTAAACAGTCTGACACCTTCGATGAGAGGCAAACCTTCATCTGTTACCTCTAGAACCGCATCCCGAAAGCCGTCTCTCAAGATTGATTGAGCATTTCGGGTTTTGGTTTGGTAGAACAACCTCATATCAATGGCTCCATTGGTTCATGTTGAGGCCCTAACTTAATAGCCTAATACCTGCATTTAATGTCCAGGTAAGCCTGCAAAGCAATTATCAGACCTGTATTTGCGAATACCAGTGTTCGCTTCGTAGTCAATCACGGCATTATCTACCCATTATGCTCCGGAACGTATTGGATTTGCCGTTGCTGGTGCAAGAAATGCCTGTCAGTCCGTCGACCAAAACGTTGACCAAACACATATCGTCTCCTGGGGTCGCGTGAAATGCATCTGATTCGCGAAGCCACCCGGCGTGGTACCGGTGTCGGTGGAGGCATTGAGTCCGTTAGTGAGTCCCAATTATGCACGGAATGATAATCCTCCTAAGGTTCTGAGATACTCATCATGTCGATCAGGCCGGTCAATGAGAGAATGGATGCTGTATTTAGTCGCCACGGCGCCGCCCCTCGCCGTACCAATAGGAGCTGCCAGAAGCCCAATCAGACCGGCAACACGCATCGGAATGGACTCAGTTAATGGATAACGGAGTGATTAGAGGCCGATGTACGTACGCCGATGCAGGTCGAGGAGGGACGGGATAATTCGATGCCTCGTCCCATGACCGGTTGCGTGGATATCTGATCCAGTCGCTGGAATTTGTGGTAGCTGAGATGCGAGTCATACTATTTATTACTAGCCAGTAAAATGAACGATCATCTTGAAACCGAAGTCCTGCATGAAGTTGCTCTATCCTTGCTGAGATTACGCCACTTGTATTCTTTGCCCGGTTATATATATGTTAAAAGCGCCCTCAAACGAGGAAGTTTTTCTTAAACCGTCGCAACAGTAACCGCGATGTACGACCGAAGAGCGATCAATGCACTAAGGAATCGGCCTCGATGACTTTTTCTCCTGTAGATGGATCAACTTCAAACGGACTAAAGAGTTCCAACTCTTTACCCATCTCTCTGACTGCCGGCAAGACTTCCTCTCCCATGAGTCTGAGGCTGCGCATCTGGTCCTCATGAGACATGGAGCCGTCCCCGTCCCAGAAGAAGACACTACCAGGCCTAAGGTATTCCAATACCGAGCGTATCTTGGGTAGTACAGTTTTAGGAGTACCTGTGATTATCGTATTGTCATTGACCTGGTCTTCAAATGGACGCCGGTTGGTTCCAAACCTTCCAGCTGGCCCGAACGCCGTAGTTGATAGCCGACGTGAGGTGCGAGAGGTATGACCCGGCAGGCTCATGATTGCAGAATTGACTTCGCCTTCATTACCTGCCAAGAAAGGATTACTTACTCCAGATAGATACTTGCGTCCTACTTCTTCGGCCTTCTCTTCGGTCTCATCGACGTGAACTTTCCAAAGATATGCAACGTTTTGTGAGCCTGACTTATATCCAAGTTCGGTAGCGGTGTCATGGTAAAGTTGGAAAGCGTCGCGGGTAGGTTCAAGCTTAGTTGCCAATAGGACCAACGGATAACGGTGTTCGGCGGTCCATTTAACGGTTTCTACGCTAACCGTTGATGGGATCCATATTTGGGGGTGAGGCTGTTGTAATGGGCGTGCCCAAGGATTGACGTACCTGTAGTGATAGTGTTTGCCTTCCCAACGCCAAGGACCAGGCGTTGTCCATGCTTTAATCAGGAAATCGTGGGCCTCTTGAAATCGCTCACGGTTATAATGAGGAGGTGAATTATGTGCAAAGCTCTCCCTTCCTCCACCACGCACAAATCCGGATACCAATCGACCATGAGAAATCATATCGATCATCGCCAATTGTTCTGCTAGCCACAGAGGGTCGTCCCAGATCGGCAAGACATTCCCGAGAATGATAATTTTGGCCTTTTTGGTTATGCGTGCCAATATCGATGCTCCGACATTGGTCACACCTTGCATGCAAAACGGTGTACTGTGATGTTCATTCAACATCAAAGCATCAAACCCCATTTCTTCTGCGTAGACCTTCTCATCCAAATACCGGTTGTAGAGATGCGCGCCAACATTTGGATCGTAGAGTCCATTGCTAATGCTTAGGTCTGTGCTTTGTGTGCCCATCAATCCAGATTTGTCGTCTTGCCACGGTTGTTCAGTGAAATGACCGATCAACATGATTAATCTCCAATCAGCTATATATTTGAGGCCTGGCGCGTTTTAAGTGCCTAGGAATCTGTTAACAACTTCGACTACTTCACTGGGCTTTTCGATGTCTGGTCGGTGGCCACAGTGATCCAGGACCACTAGTTCGGAGCCAGGGATCGACGAATGGTACAGTTCACCCGCACTCAGCGGGACGATAGCATCGTCTCGACCCCAAATTATCAAAGTTGGTAAGTTTTTTAACCTCGATAGGAGATGGGGAAGATTCGGATAATGCATGTAAGGCCGCCAACTTAGGAGACAGGCGCCTTCTCTTGCAGCATCCCAGGCATCGAGTACTTCCGGACTCGGTTCATCGGGACAAACGTCAGAAAATTCGGGAGTTTGTGACTTGTCTAGAACACTAGCTTCTAGATAACTTTTTGCTACCACCTGAAATATGTCAAATATTTCACCCTGAGGAGGTCTGACCCCGGTTGCCGCTAATAGAACTAGGTTCTTAAACTGGGTTGGACACATGGTCGCCATTTCAGCTGCTAGCCATCCACCGATTGAAGACCCTAAAACATTGATCGGACCCAATCCTAGATCGTCTAAAGCTTCTAAATACCAACCAGCGAGATCACGCATATTCATGACCCAATCTACCGGCGGCGACTCTCCGAACCCCGGATGTTGAGGTATGTATAGAGTGAAGTTTTCAGCTAACGATTCATGAAATCTTAGCCATCCTGGATGGCCCATCTCATCGTGTAAGATCAACAGAGGTGCTCCACGCCCTCCTTTGATTAATTTCAGATCTACGCCTGCTAAGTGAACGGTCTCCATAGCCCAAGCCGTAGTGGCATGGCTCATGTCGGTTAACTCCTAGTACTATTCGATATGCGGCCTATATTATGCTTTGAGAAACTCTAAACACAACGGGAGCCCAGCAGTTTCTCGAGCACAACAGAGATATTAGGCGCAGATCGACGTTAAAACCCTCCTCAAACGAGGAGGGTTTCTTGTTTCAGAGACACCCAATCAACAAGGTATGGGGATAGGGTGCTGATGATTCTGGGGGCGCGCTTAATGGGAATTCGTCGTTGAGACAACGGCAGGGCGGGTTCGACCTAACCGCTGATTAGAGATGCGAGTTCTCGGTCTCCTTCAACAGTCAAGTGTCCTTCCGATTCGGCCTTGTCCAGGGATGTGCGGCCATAAACGAGCAAGGCAAAGGTTTCTGTATCACATCTGAATGTGATGCCGGCCGGCCCGTTACCAGCTGGTTCCATATGAGAGTCGCCGTTCTTCACCACTATGTCGTGGCTACCAGGAACCACTCCCGTCAACTCAAAGCGAAAGCGGCCCGACGCCGACTGCCTTTCGCCCGGCCTGAACAGTGTCCCTACTACGAACGCGGGCATAAGATCCATCACGGCCTGGAGGGACTGGCTGGCCAGTTTGGTCGAGTCATCTATCTTGGAGCGAATGTCCCATTCGTGAACCACCAACTCGGCCAAACGGAGGTCCACATAAGTGGCAACGGAGATCACCTTGCCGGGATGGTAGCAGAGCTTATTCCAGTCGTTTGTGGCCAAACCTTCGAGAAGTTGGGTCAAGTCTTCACACCGTGCTGCAAAGGTGGTCAATAGTTGATCGTCCAGACTTTCCCGCATACCGATGGCCCGCTGGGCGCCCGCTTCCAACCTGGCCATCAAAGAACCGACGCCGGCTGGAGGGAAACCTTCAGGCGGGGTTGGATCCCCCTGAACGCCCCTGGAAATGTTTGCGGCAAATAAATCAACGCCGCCGATTAAGTGGGCAACCACGTCCCGGACCTCCCAAGCATCGCAAGCACTGGGCCGGGCCAGGTCTTCGGCGGAAAGGACGCCCAAGTATTGCTGGATACGCCGGGACTCGGACTTAACCAACTCCACGCGCTGTTTCGGTGGGGCCATCTGTCACCCTCGTCTCATACCAAATCGATCGGGGAAGGGGAACGTAGCTAGTCCAGCCTCAATAACGCCAAGGCCAACTCTGCCGTCTTAGTGGCGTCATAAAGGGCATCGTGGGCCTTGCCACTATCGAATGGGACGCTGTAATAATCGCATGTTTCACCTAGACCCATATAATCCGTGAAACCCAGCTTCGCCCTCGGGATATGACCTAGGCTACGTACATCGATTACTTTGAACGTGAATGGTACCACTCTGTCGACACGTCGGAATGCATCCCTGAGAAACTTGGTCTCGAAGTCAACACCCCAAGCAGCAAGTACCGTTTCACTCCAATTCACCCTACTGCCGAAGTCTTCCAATGCCAACTTTGCCGAGATCCCCTCGGTTTGAAGCTTTTCGATGGTAAGCTCATTGACTCTCATCGCCGCGGGATCGCGCTGATCCCAACGGGTGGGCAGAATGTACTCCGACATCGCCAGACCGGGAACTATAGTTTTTTCTACCGTGTCTATTACTACCCGGGCGATTTGGATGATCTCATGCCTTTCCGGTTCAAGGCCGGTACACTCCAAGTCAGTAACGCACCAATATCTAGCATTTGTAGGCTTATATGTGACCAATCGTTAAAGTCCATCAACGAGGATCCGCATCATCACAATCGGTATTGTTCCAGTCATCCCGTTGTACCATGATCTTACCGTGCCGCACCAGGAGACCAAACACACCGCCGCCGCAAATATGGCTGTGAATACTTAATTTTGCTTCACCTGAGGTGATTAAGGTCGTGTCGGAAGTGCGGACTGCTATCTTTCGGGAATCTTATAGGGTATGAATATCAACTCGCAGCGATAAACCGTTTGCAACATCGTTGGTGTCTGGGCTTGGTACTGACTTTTGGGAGGTCGAATATTTATCGGTCGAAAGAACCGCTGCCGACTTACCTGAACCACGGACCGAATCTCCAACGTGAAGACCCTCAATGAGCACACAAACAACTATCCTGCTAGCATCGAACCAGGCTAGGTCGTTCACTGTAATAGCCGCAGCTTTGTTCTTGAACAACACGGTTGCTTTGATGTTGGGCCCGTTGTTGGTGGACATCGCCCATGATTTCGACACTTCGGTGGCGGTCACCGGCCAATTGGCTGCGGCCACGTTCTTCTCTTGGGCCATATTTGCCCCATTGGTTGGCCCGTTTTCAGACTCGTTCGGACGCCGCTTGGTGGCTTTGACTGGCCTGGGATTGATGGGGGCTTGCATCCTTGCCGCAGCCTTCGCCACGGATTTCATAGTTCTGATTGTCCTCCTCATGGGCACCGGATTAGGCGGAGCTATGATTCCGCCCAACAGTATGGCGGCAGTTTCTGAAGCGGTCTCTGAGGAGAAAAAAGGGCGGGCCATCGGGGTTGTTCAGGGCACCATGCAATCGGCGGCAGTAATTGGGGTGCCCGTAGTCGCCGTGTTAGCCAGTATTGCCGGCTGGCGGCTGCCATTCCTGGTGTGCGGCGGGCTTTTGATGGTCACGTTCGCCTGCTCTTGGTTGTGGTACCCCAAAGGGCCAGCAACCGGGCCCCGCACATTCTCTTATCTCAGACGGTTTAGAGAATTGGGCTCAATCTCGGCTTTCCGGATCGGAATGCTGGCGACCTTTTCCCAACGCATCGCGTTCTACGCCGTAACTGGTTATATAGCCGCCTATCTCATTGGCACCTACGGAATGAGCGTCGGCGAAACCGCGCTGCCATTGGCTGTTGTGGGCGCTGGTGCAGTCGCCGGGAGCCTTTGGGGTGGAATGATTGCAAGTCATCGGAATCGGCTAGGATTCGCGGCGGGTTCCGCGCTAGCCGGAGGAGCGGCCGCGGTAGTAGTATTCGCTGTCGACCCGGCTATCTGGTTGACTGTCGCCATCGCATTCGGCGCGGTCTTGGTCCTTAGTATCGGCTGGCCGGTGTTCATCACTTTCGCGACCGACGTTGCCGGGTCGTCCCGGGCAACAGGCATAGGCATGATGGGGGCCAGCAACCGGATGGGAGGGTTCGTCGGCTCTGCTGTAGGCGGGGTGTTCCTGGCCATCGGCGGGTTCCCAGCTTTAGGGATATTCTGTCTGGTGGCGGTCGGGGTCTCTGCATTTGTGATTGGTGTGCTCATGCAGGATCCGGAGACGGCGGCCTGATTGAATACTGACGAGATGCGCCGATTAACACCAACCGTTACAAACATACTCCACCAACCGTATGGAACAGCCATTGCCCGCACTCTAAAAGTAATTTACCGGCTTCCGAAACTGCCGCGGAGCGGAGGTCATGGATTGGGGTCCAGTTAATGTATCGTGTTGGAATCGAAAATATTTAGCTGAGCAGGGATCGGGCTTGTCTTATAATCAGTTGTTAATTGCAAGACTGGAAATCTATAATACAGACGCGATGGATTACCCTTGTCAACGTTAATTACCAATGAGAGGTAAGTT
>CAJWGH010000020.1 GCA_913031095.1 uncultured Chloroflexota bacterium
CCGCCTATCATTGGCTCATATTCCGATGCACGGGAAGAATAATTGGCCAGTTCAAATGAGTCCGATATCCTTATAATCGGCGGCGGCATCTCTGGCGTGGCCACTGCTTTTCATCTGGCCCAGCTTGGAGAACAGGTCACTGTCCTAGAACGTGGCGAGATCGCCGGGGAAGCATCAGGAGTCAACGCCGGAGGCCTGGGCGGGTTCGGCTGGGGAAACAACCCTGATCTGCAGTCATACCTGACAGCCGGCAGCTTTGAGTTATTCAAGTCACTACAGTTGGACATGGGGTACGATATCGAGTTCCATGCCCCTGGCGGCCTCCAGGCGATCCACAATGCTGAACAATGGGATTACACCCGAGAACGAGTCTTCAAGGCCCAGACAGGCGGCTACCAAGCCGAGTTACTGACAGCCCGAGAGGCCCGCGCGATCGAACCAGAGGTATCTGAATCGTTGGCGGGATTCATGTTTCTCACCAAACGCGGCCGGGCCAACCCTACCAAGGCCACCGTTGCCTTCAGTGATGCCGCCGTGTCTTTCGGGGCAGACATCAAGACCGACCATGATGTAACTGCGATCAACCAGCAGCAAGACGGCTCATGGCAGATCCAGACCAGGCAAGGCGAATTCCGAGCCAAAACTTTGGCTTTGGCCGTTGGGGCTTGGTCCAGACCTGTGGGCAACTTGCTAGGCATCGATATCCCCATAGTGCCTATCAAGGGCCAGATGTGGGCCACCGACCCGGCACCGCCCAGTATCTTCCATCTGAGCGGGTCCGTAGAATCACCTTATGATTGGAGCCGGCAATCCCACAACGCAGATCTCCCTCCAGAAGTCACTCACCGGGGCGATATCCGGATAACCCGCCACCTCTACGGCGGCCAGACCAGGAACGGTGAGATCATCTTCGGTGGTGACCGACAGATGGTGGGGTACGACTACACACCCGACCCAGCAGGCATCGAGGTCAACCGTGGACAGGCTACCGAAGTGTTTCCAATGTTGAGCAGACTGGCCATCAGCCGCACCTGGGCTGGAATCATGCCCTTCTCAATGGACGGCAAGCCGATCATCGGTAAGATACCCCAGTTCGAGAACCTATTCGTCTCGACCGGGCTAGCCTCTTCCGGGTTTGGGCGCGGCCCTATGGCCGGCAAACTGCTGGCCGACTACATACACACCGGCCACCCAGCGCCCGTGCTGGCCGAAGCCGACCCAGCCCGCTGTGTCGTATTCAAGTAGGAGCAAAACAATTGCGTCTCATATTGACCAACGCCAACGTCATCGACTGTGTTACCCCCGACCCCAAGACCCAAGCCACAGTGGTGGTAGAAGATGGGCGGATAGTAGAGATCCGCGACAGTGGCCCGCCGCCCACAACCTCAGAGGACCGGGTCATCGACCTAACAGGCTCCTATCTGTTGCCTGGGCTATGGGATGTCCACATCCATCCGGAATACCCTAACCCGGCAGGCACAACTATTGCTCAACTGACGGCCGCCTTCGGTCAGAATTTGCAGAGGGGCATGCTAGAGGCAGGAGTTACTGCGGTCCGTAGCGGCGGGGCAGGTCATTTCATGGACGTTGCCTGGCGTCGCGCGTTCTCCGGGCCAGGGCCAGATGGGCCCAGGGTCTTCGCCTGCGGGAATTTCCTGACCACCACCGGCGGCCACTTTCTGACCTCGGGACACGCCAGGGAATGCGACGGTCCCTACGGTTACGCCGAAGCCATCCGTGACCAAATGAAGCACGACGTTGACCATATCAAGCTGAACCTATCCGGCGGCATCATGGGGCCCAGGTGGGACCGACACACCGAGTCGTTCCTGCTGCCAGAGGAGATCGAGACCGCGTTCGCTCTGTGCAGTCAACGCAATTTCCCTGTCATGGCCCATGCAACGAACCCGGATTCGGTCAAGATGGCCATCAAGCTAGGCGCCCGCAGCGTTGAGCACGCCTACATAATCGACGAGGACTGCATCACCGACTTCGTCAAGAGTGGAACGTGGTACGTGCCTACGCTGAGCATCAGCCAGCTATCCGCCAATCTGGCCACTACTGAACACGAGAAAGCTTACGCCGCCAAAAAACAGCTTGCGGCGGACCTGGTGACACGTGCCGATGCGGCGGCAGAAGAACATCGCAGTTCTTTCCAGAAAGCGCTCTCAGCCGGGATCAAGATGGCGTTGGGGTCAGACATCTCGCCCATGAGAGACTCCTGTCTGCTGGAGTTAGGCCTCTGGGTGAAGTGCGGGGCAACGACTTTCCAAGCGCTTCAGGCTGCCACCAAGAACGCCGCCGAATTGTGCGGCGTCGGCCCAGAACTCGGTACGGTTGAGCCAGGCAAACTGGCTGACTTGATCGTCGTCACCGAGAACCCGCTGGCCGACATCGAGAACCTCAGGCAACTCCAACTGGTAATGAAAGAGGGGCAGGTCGTGGCGGATCACCGGCGATAACAGCGAAATCCCCTGACCACCGTACCAAAGAGCAGCTTACCGAACCCGGATTGCCACCCCAGATGCTCCCGCTTATAATCTGCCCTGCAGGCAGACCTAACCATCTCTTTAGGAGCACCACATGGCAAACGACAAGCTGACCATCGGCACAGTTGAAATTACTTCTCTATCGGATGGAGTCTTGGAGTTCGACCTCTGCAACTTCTTTCCTGACATTCCTGAGGAGGACTGGAAAGGACAGGAAGCCCATCTTTCAGCGTCTCACGGCGTCCTCTTCAATCTGGCCTGCTTTCTGATCAAATCGGACGGCCACACCATCGCAGTCGATACCGGGCTAGGGCCCAAGCAGACACCGGATACTCCCTGGGGTGAGCTGCTGGATGACATGAAGGCCCACGGCCTTCAGCCGGGTGACATCGATATGGTGGTGATGACCCACGCCCACCGAGACCACGTTGGCTGGAACCTGCTATCCCAGGACGGCAAGTACACTCCCACCTTCCCCAACGCCCAGTACTACGTGAGTGCGATCGATTGGGAGGCCTGCCACGATCCCGCTCTGGTCCAAGATAGGTTCCCCAACGCCCCAGAGTGCGTCTGGCCATTGGAAGACCTAGGGGTGCTGAACCTAATGGAGCCAGGCCAACAACTCACCAGCGAGATATCAACCCTGGCCACTCCAGGTCACACCCCTGGACACATGAGCTTGATGATCTCATCACAGGGTGAGAACGGCTTAGTATTGGGTGATGTGCTGCACAACACCGCCCAGATCGAGAATACTGATTGGGTATCCCGGGCCGACATCGACCCCGCTCAGACACGAATCACACGCCGAGACCTGATGGACCGGCTTGAACGGGAGGGTATCCCAGTTGCGGCCGTACACCTCGCACGGCCGGGCTTCGGCAAGATCGTGCGGGAGAACGGCCGACGTTTCTGGCAAGGCATATGAGGCCGATATCATTGGCATGAGATGTTAGCTCTCAACGGCGGCCGTCTGATTGACGGCACGGGTGGGCCTCCCATACCCAACGCAACCGTACTTGTAAACGACCAAGGCCGTATCGAAGCCGTCGGAGCACAAGGGTCGGTTGCGTTACGGCCCGATTGTCCAGTAATCGATATAACCGGCCGGTCCCTACTGCCCGGCCTGATCGATTGCCATGACCATCTGACGTCCTTCGGTTACGATCTGATAGGCCGGTGGGGCCGGGCTGAGCCACGCAGCACCCGGACGTTACGCGTGGCCAATGTTATGGAAGAGACTCTGCTCTCGGGCTACACAGCCATCAGAGACTGCGGCTGGTTGGACGTCGGTTACAAAGAAGGGGTAGATCAGGGTATCGTGCCAGGTCCACGACTCCAGATAGCCACTAGCCCTCTTTCGCCCACCCAGGGCACTCAGGACCGCTCGAGCCCTTCGGGGCACCACCAGCCCACTTCATCCGATCCCAATCTGCCAAAAGGCATCGCCGATGGCCCAAACGAAGTTCGAGCCATGGTCCGGGAGGTCGTCCGGGTTGGAGCCGATTTCATCAAATTCTTTAACACCGGCTTCGGCAGAGAGACCCAAAACGGGACCACACGTTCCTATACAGCGGAAGAGACTCAGGCGCTGGTTGACGAGGCCCATATCCACGGCAAGACGGTCGCTTGTCACGCCTTAGGCGGTCCGGGGCTTCGGACCGCCATAGAAGCTGGGGTGGATTCTGTGGAGCATGGATGTCTGATGGGATCAGAGCCTGATCTCTTTAAGATGATGGCTGACAACGGCAGCTACCTGGTGCCTACATTCACGGTATTCACGTTCCATGCTGCTCAGGGAAATCCCCATGCCCAAATTGAGGCCCGCGAGTTCAGACAACAGCACGTGGAAACGGTGCAACAGGCCATGGCGGCGGGAGTGAAAGTGGTCGCCGGGACAGATGCCGGTGGTTGGGAGCACGGAAATAACGCCAAAGAATTGGAGTTGTTAGTTGCAGCGGGCATGACTCCGATGCAATCACTGGTGGCCGCCACCGGTTGGGCTGCCGGCTGTCTCGGACTGGAGGCAAGCATCGGGACTGTGGAATCAGGCAAGCTCGCGGACCTGATCGTGGTCGATGGCGACCCGTTGACCGACATCACTGTATTGCAGAACAAACAGCGAATCAGCCTGGTGATGAAAGGCGGACAAGTGTACCTAGACCGGATCTCGGGAAAGGACTAAGACCCAGACCAACTGAACTTGCTATAGAGCCCGTGTTTAGACTGATATTCCCACGTCATAGTCTCGTCATCAAATTTGGTGGTGGCAAGACCCAAAACGTGCTCATCACCATGGATGACGTTCCGAAGGTTGTTTATGGTCACTAAGCTCTGACGGTCCTCTCCTCCGCGAAGGGTCTGCATCTCCAAGAACAGCTTGTCTGCGGCCTTGATGCTTCTGGTACGTCCGTCGAGGGTCATCTCCAAAGGCATCCTGGTGACTGCCTGATACTCTCCGTTACGGTAGAACTGCGCCATCGTCTCCCAAGGCCCCCCCTCTTCTCCGGAGAAAATGACCCGGAGCGCTTCTTGCTGCTCCGGTGAAGAACGGTCGTCCACGTACAGCACCGTTATCCAATCACCATCAACCATAGTCCCGGGGCAGTGCAGGGATATAGCGGCGTTCAATCCTGCCAGATCGACGTCTCCATAGCGCCCCTGCTCGAAGCCTACAGCCCAGATCGTGTCGCAGTAGCCTAAGGTGGGTGGCTGCCGAAATGTCACATGGCAAGGACAGAGCAGGTTGCAGTTGCAGCCCTCGAATAGGTCTCCCTGTGCGTTCCAATCCACAGCCATCCCAGCTCCTCTATGGTGCTTTCTAGATTGCGAGCAAAGATACATTCCAGACAGGGCCTATGTCCACCGGCCTATGGTCCGGCTTGAATGAATAAGGAGGGGCGAGACTCGGTCTCGCCCCTCCTTGAGTTCCAAGCATATCCGATCTGCGGACCTAGAACATGGTGCTGTCGCTGACTTCTCCATGCAGGATCACCCGCAGCCGGTCGCGGAAATCGAACAGCGCCTTCTCATCGGACGCCTTATCGACTCCATCGGGCTGGGTCCCTATGTACTCTACCAGCTCTTCCAGGGCAGCATTTTCCCTAGTGCCATTTGGAATCTTGAAGAAGTTGGCATCGAAAGTGGGCAACTCTCCGGGGCCGAAGTACCCTGTGACGTATTTGCCCGTGCTCTCCTCATGAAGAGTGTAGCCTTCCAAGTCGTGGGTACCTTTGCCTAGGACCTGGCCAGTCTCCACATAGTGCTCCATGACGGCCTTGGCCCCGTACTTGTTGATTGGGCAGACCTTCATGCAGATGGCGCAGCCTTCGTACCGAGACATGACAGGCCGGCAGCGCTTGTAGATCAGCTTGTTCTTCTCAACGCCGCGCCACCAGATCTTTTCGCGCATCAAAGCGCGCCCTGGGCAACGGTTGACGCATACCTGGCAGACCTGACAGAAAGCGTGGAATCCGTAGTCTATGGGTTTGTCAAAAGTTACCGGTGCGTCTGTAGTAATGATCTGCAGACGGCACCTTGCGCCAGCGTGGGGATGCAGCAGCTGGCCATTGGCTCCCAACTGGCCTAATCCCGCAGCTACGAACATAGGGATGGTCGCCGCACTGTGGTTGCTGGGTCCGTGCAACTGAGCCCCGTAGCCTAAGGACAGGATATAGTCCACCATCCGAAGCCCCATTGGAGCTTGGATTTCGTATGTCCCATAATGGCCGTGCTCTGCGGCCATACTAGGGGCAGTCTGGGTCTCCGCAAAATCTTGTTCCAACGCCAAACAAATAGCGTTTTGATATTTCACATGCCCTTTGCGGTCCTCGTATATAAACCGCACATCATGGTCTGTGAATCCAACATCCAAGAAACCCATCTCCGCAGCTTTGTCGCGGATCAATTGAGTCACATCTTCGCCACTTGGCGTTCCGGTCGGCTCAAGGTCACCGGTCCTGTTCATCAGCGGATAGAACTCCTCCATCACAGCCTGGTGCTCATGGTGGTATTTCTGCATGGCCGCTGTGCCCACAGTGGGAGCCCATTCAGTATCGGCGCCGTGTTCAACCTGCTGGCGAACCAGGGGATATTCTCGGCTGTAGAAATCGATGTCTTTGCTGACCATCGGAATACCAGGGACGGTTTCCAGTTCCTCTGGCACCGGAATCTCTACGGGATCCATGCCAGCCTTTCTACCCGGCCGGACCACGACGTGACCTACCTTCAACATTGGTCTAACTCCTTTTGAACCATGACTGGGGGTTACCGGGGATTTTGCGGGAAGGGACGTCTGATGTCAACACGCCTGGGCTCTCGTAACATCGGCTACTGGCTATCAACCAGCATCTGAATCCGACAACCGCTCCTTAAAAAGGTCTATGCTGGGAGTTTCAGAGGGGTTTAATCCATTCAACAGGCCCATGTAGTAGCTAACGTGATCACCCAGTACAATCATCGCCAACGACTGGGTCAGAGTGCCACCAGATACTGCGGTGAGCGTTCGACTCTTGACACCAAAACGTTCCAACATCTCGCTCAAGACCGTGTAACGGCGCTCGAGTCCTGAGGCTGTTCGATTCGGCTTTAGTAGAAGAGCCGTCGTCCGCTGGCTGACCTCTTGCCCTCCGGGGAAACTCTCAACAGAATTGTGAAAAAGTTCCGGCAGCGACTCAGCGAAGGCCCATGATTTCCCGTTCTCATTGATCTGGGATTTCCATCTCAGGGCCATGCCGGAAAGGCTTCCGCTTCCGTACACCACTGTCAGGCCGCCTATCAGATCCTTTGCCAACAGCTTGGCCTGGTTTTGCCCAGTTGGTACCTGAATCCCGACCTGAGATGCCATGACTTCGCCCGCTGATACCGCTTCCGATACGTCTCCATCAGATACACTGATCACTCCGATACGGTCCAACAAGGAAGCCAACAGCATCAGGTTGTACCCCACCGCGCTACGGGGTTCGCCTGGCGCGTTTATCGTTAGGACGGGTATACCCGCCTCGGCCGCCCGCTGACCCAGAGTGCCTCCCCCGGTGATGACTATGATCGAGGCGCATGCCGACTGTGCGTGGTCAAGCATGGAGAGCGTTTCTTCTGTCTCGCCGGAGAAGCTGCAAACAATGACCAGCTGTTTTGGCTGCGAAGGTTGGTCTGGCAGCAGACCCGGAATGCGGAAATCCCGAACGACTCTGACAGGAGTGCTTGGACCTGAGCCAACCAGATCCGCGACGAGATTTCCGGCTATGGCCGAGCCACCCATCCCAGCGACGATCACTTCCGTGCATCGATCCAAGTTGTCTGGCACTACGGTATTCTTGGCTTCCAGCCAAGCGCGGCTGCACTGCTCCGGCAGGGTACTGAGCCGTCGCCGTAGACCCGATGGGTCCAATTCTTCGTATGCAGTTACATCGTCTAGGTCGATCATGGGATAAGCGTTAACCAAGGGCCAAATAAGCGCCACACGTATAGCGATCCAATAGGATCGTCCTGCAAACGGATGGGCGTATAGGACCCATACACTCGCTCTCCGTTAGTTCAACCCATGCTGAATCATTACCAAACTATACGCCGATCTGCCGTTCTATAGACGATACCGACGATACCGTTTATGTGGAAAACGGTTGAAAAGCCCAGCAGTCTCGTAACGACGCTAAACTCGAAGTAGTTCGATGGTCTCAAACAGTAAGGTCATCATGAGTAATCTGGCTTTCATGTCACTGTTCAGATATCAAACCTCCCAAGTCACACATCTCTAAAGCGTTAGGATCTAGTGATGTGGTGCGAATCCACCTATATGACTGCTCCAATGGGCAATTAAAATAGCCTCTGTGGGGCGGTTGTACGGGCCTGAGCCAGCTAAGATTTAAGCAACCTAAGGACTTGGAACTCGGACCCGGTGGCGTTGACTTTCCATCAGCCATGACATAGTCTTGCCAGCGGAAACAGAATAGCGTGCGGTGTACCCATCCGGTCTTGGCTAAAGGCAAAGACCGCATCGGGAAGAATAGGAAAGCCGGTGAGATTCCGGCACGGGCCCGCCACTGTAACTGGGGAGCTCTTCGGCATGGCGAGAGCCAGTCACTGTACCGGTGAACCGGTACGGGAAGGCGCCGAAAAGTGTGGATCCACAAGTCAGTAGACCTGCCGCGCTAGTAATGCCACTTCGAGGATCAAGTGGGCAGAGTCGCACGTCAAAGCCTCCGTCCCAAAGACGGAGGCTTTTTAATTGGGAGCAGGAAATCATGGCGTCTGATTCCTTAGTACAGGCTGGCGGGTTCTCAGAGGATGAACAACGGGGCCTTTACCGCGCTATTTATTCTCGGCGCGATATTCGGACCTTTAAAAGCGACCCCATCCCGCCAGATGTATTGGCGCGGATCATTCGGGCCGCACATCATGGGCCGTCTGTGGGGTTCATGCAGCCGTGGGATTTCATCTTGGTGCAGGAAGTTGTGATTCGTCAGAAGGTAAAGAGCTTGTTCGACCGGGAACGCCAGGCGGCATCCTGTTTCTTCGACGAGCCACGGCGTTCTCACTATCTGTCGTTAAAACTAGAAGGGATATTGGAGTCGCCGATCAACGTTTGTGTCACCTGCGATCCAACACGCGCGGAAGTGGTCTTAGGACGCAATTCTATCCAGGAGACCGACCTGTATTCTACCTGCTGCGCGGTGCAGAACCTGTGGTTGGCGGCCAGAGCCGAGGGAGTTGGGGTAGGATGGGTCAGCATCTTGAAGCAACCCCAATTACGGCAGATATTAGGTATACCCCACCATGTGATCCCGGTGGCGTACCTGTGCCTGGGCTATCCTGTCGAATTTCCGGCAGACCCGGTGCTGCAAACAGCGGGTTGGCGCGACCGTATGGGACTAGAAGGGCTGATGCACTTTGACGGCTGGGAAGGATCTTCTGAAGGCCACGAGTGGCATGAGTTCAAGACGGCCATAAGCGAGGGTCCGGATATGCTGCTTTAGATGACTAAGTAGCGGAGGAG
>CAJWGH010000021.1 GCA_913031095.1 uncultured Chloroflexota bacterium
ATCCAGACGATGTCGACGAAGTGCCAGTACAGACCGACCAGTTCGACATCCAGGGCTGTCTTCGGGCCGAGGCGCCCTTTGGCTCCCAATATGGCCATAGCCACAAGCCAGATGATTCCAAGGGTCACGTGGGCCCCGTGGAACCCGGTAAGAGTGAAGAAGGATGCGCCGAACAAATTACCACCAAGGGTTAACCCTTCATTCTTGAAGGCGTTGAATTCATAAATCTGGAATCCGATGAATATCGCTCCCAAGAACGCTGTGGCTAGCAGCCAGTTAACGATGCCCTTTCTATTATCTGCGTGGGTTGCCGCCAGCGCTTGCACCATGGCGAAGCTGCTCATCAGCAGCACGAATGTGCTGATGGTTGTTAGTGGAACGTCGATGATGTCCACGGGATATGGACCGACCAGACTCTGGCCGCGATAAACCATGTAGGTGGCGATCAAGGAGCCGAAGAAGAGGCAGTCCGACCCCAAGAATACCCACATGAGCATCTTCCGGTGGTTTAAGCCGGTGGTTGTATATTCATGTTCTGCTGCGTGGGCCACGTTCTCAGTCTCCTAGTGATGGTCGCTGGGTGCGCTTGCAGGTTCGTTGCTCCATGCGATAACACCCATCATGGTAATTATTCCGCCCACAAAGCTGAGCGCGTAGTGGGACAGCAATCCTCCTCCGATCAAAGCAACACCCGCCGCAGTGAAGATTGGCCAATACGACGGACTTGGCATATGGATGGAGCCAGGGTCAACATGAGCTTCAGGCTCCCTGATGGGAGTCCCGGCGGCTTCAGCATTCTCTTTAACGATCCAATAATGATCCCTTCCTTGAATCTGGGGAATCTCAGCGAAGTTGTACGGCGGAGGAGGGGAAGAGATGCTCCACTCTACACCGGGGGCATCCCAGGGGTCATGACTGACTCGCCGGGCATTGCGGGACTGCCAGACGTTCCACATGAATACCAGAATCCCGATAGCCAGCACGATGTATCCGACGCTGGAAATCTGGTTCATGTGCTCCCAGCCGAACTCGGCGGAGTAGGTATATATCCGCCTGGGCATGCCGTTCATGCCGACGAAATGCATGGGGAAGAACGTCAGGTTCATGCCAATGAACACAAGCCAGAAATTCAACTTGCCCAGTGTTTCGTCTAGCATCTTCCCGGTAATCTTCGGGAACCAGTAATAGGTGCCGGCGAGGATGCCGACTATGGAACCACCAAACAAGACATAGTGGAGGTGTGCCACGATGTAATAGGTGTCCTGCTGTTGGAAATCGGAGGGAGAGACCGCGTGAGACACGCCGCTCAACCCACCGACGATGAACAATGCAATGAAGGCCAAGGCGAACATCATCGCAGTTGTGAACTCAATGGAGCCTTTCCATAGAGTCCCGATCCAGTTGAAGATCTTTACGCCTGTAGGCACGGCTATCAACATCGTGGTGATGGTGAATACCGAGTTCGCCACTGGACCCAAGCCCACCGTGAACATGTGGTGGCTCCAAACGGCCCAACCCATGATGCCGATGACTATTCCGGAAAATACGACAAAGGGATAACCGAACAAGGGTTTTCGGGAGAAGGTCGGCAGAATCTCTGAGACGATACCCATCGCAGGCAGTATCAAGATGTAAACTTCAGGATGCCCGAATACCCAGAAGAGGTGTTGCCAGAGGACAGGGTCGCCTCCCTCTGCCGGGATGAAGAAATGGGTTCCAAAGTTGCGGTCCATGGTCAGCTCGATCAGACCTACCGTGATTACAGGGAAGGCAAGAACCAGCAGGAGGGACGTAATCAGGGTCATCCAAACGAACACAGGCATGCGCATCATGGTCATGCCGGGCGCACGCAGGTTGATTATTGTCACTACGAAGTTGAGTGCGCCGGCAACCGATGACGTACCCATGACCAGAAGGCTGATTGCCCAGAAATCCAGTCCCCGGTCAACGCTGAAGGGCTTTTCGGTGAGGTTGGCGTACGAGAACCAGCCGGCGTCCGGAACTTGGTCAACGACGAAGCTCATATGCATGAGCACTCCGCCAAACAGGAAAATCCAGTAGCTGAGAGCATTCAGCCTGGGGAAAGCCACGTCTCTGGCGCCGATGGCCAAAGGAATGACGATGTTAAAGAAGCTCACCGACATCGGCATGATAACCATGAACACCATGGTGGTGGCATGCATGGTGAACATCTCGTTGAACCGGCCAGGGCCGATCAGGTCGTTGTCTGCAGAGGCCAATTGCATGCGTATGACACCAGCTTCGATCCCTGCGAACAGCAGGAAAATGAAAGCGGTTACGCCGTATAGCACGCCGATGCGCTTATGGTCGACTGTTGTTATCCAGCCCCACAGGCCTGCGTAGCTCGTTGGTCGTGGTATGACGCTGGTTATCGCTGCCATCTTTCGCTTTCTCCGGGTTCTCCACCGGGTTCTACAGGCGGGTGGCCTCGGTTAGCGCTCCTATTGGTGGAATCTATCGCAGGTCCAACAGATACCCGACGAGGGCATCTATTTCTTCATCGCTTAGGTTAGCAGTCCCGTTCTGGTACAAAACGGCGCGTTCGGACATATAGTTGCCGGGTTTAACGTCCTCCGGGTCGTGTATCCAGTCACGCAAAGTGGTCTCTGACAAGTCAATTATACCTGCCGCCAGGGTTTGTCGCGTTCGGAGGTCCGTCAGGTTCGGCGCCGGAACTGGTGTTATGTCCCCACCGGTGAGGAATCCGTCCAACCGGCTCTTTGACAGCGATGGATCATCGGGACCATCAATGGTATGGCAGAGAGTACAATTTGTCGCGAAGACCTGCTGTCCCTTCTTAGCTCGGTCTGTGTTGGTGGGCGGTGGGCCATAGTCTGCCGCCCAGGAATCGAACTGGGCTTGCTCCATGACGGTGACCCGGAACCGCATCAAAGCGTGGGCCAGACCGCACAACTCCGCGCATTGCCCGTCCAGGGTTATCGGTAGGTCGTCGTCAATCTTATCTGAGTCGGCCTGGAACCACATCGTATTTATATGAGTTGGCACCATGTCGAGCTTGCCAGCGAGCTTGGGCACCCAGAAGCTGTGAATGACATCGTCGGATTCTAGAGTGATTGTGATGGGTCGGTCGACTGGAATCCGCAACTCATTGGCGGTGATTATGTGTTTGCCGTTACCTGCATCAGGGTATTCAAACTCGAACCACCACTGATGACCCGTTACGTTCACATGCAACGCATCTGGGCCAGTTGTGGGGGCTTCGTCGATCTCGAAGAGAGTGAAAACGGACCAGATTCCTAGTCCAAGCACCAAGATCGTTGGAATGATGGTCAGTACAACTTCCAATGACGTGTTGCCATGGATCTGCGGCGGTTTTTCGTCGCCAGGCCGTCTCCGATAACGGACGATGGCGTAGAGCAGAACACCTTCAACAATTACGAAGACCGCGACCATCGTCCACAACAAGACATTGAAAAGGTCCAACTGCTTCTGGGCCACAGGTCCAAAGGCTTCCCAAGTGGACATGCCGTCTTTGGAACAACCAACCACGAGCAAGAAAAGAGCCGCCATTAGACCAAAGAGAACCGAACGGTTCTTTAGACTACTGCGGCGTCTTGTGGGTTTGCTTAAGCTCGTGGCGGAAGGTTTACCGGTTGGTCCTTCCTGCCGGAAGGGCGACAGCCCCATTGTTTGTCTCCCGGGATTTATTTAGCGCGGCGACAGCGCACTAACCAGCCTGTTTACGAGGGCGATTCGACCCTAATTTCTGCCTGATTTGAGCGTGCGTGTGCCAGATTTCACTAACCTGTGGGAACTTACCACAGGCCCAACACGCCTGTCAACGCATCTGAGCACGGGTCGTACTTGGTGCGGATACGCTTGGAAATAGGTTTAAAACCGGTATACCGCGTCTGCCAACATCACGGAGAACAACAGGGCGAGATAGAGAAGAGAGTAGAGGTAGAGATACTTGGCTCTGCGGATGCTGTAATCTTGCTTCAGCTTCCAGGCCAAGGCTATAAATGTGGCTCCCAGAGCCGCTGCCGAGAATAAATAGATCAACCCAACGGCATCCGAAGCGCTGAAGAGTAGGGTCAGTGCCACCAAAGCCAGGCTGTAGATGAAGATGTTTTGCACCGTGCGTTCTTCACCTACCACCACGGGTAGCATGGGAACCCCTGCTTCTTGGTAGTCATCTTGGATCATCAATGCCAACGCCCAGAAGTGGGGTGGAGTCCAGAAAAAGATGATAGTGAACATGTAGACGGCTGGCAGTTCTAGGCTGCCGGTTACTGCCGCCCATCCGACCATCGGCGGTATCGCGCCTGCGGCGCCCCCAATTACGATATTCTGCGGCGTGTTGCGCTTGAGCCAACCGGTGTAAACGAGTACATAGAACAGGGTGGCCGACAGAGTTAAGCACGCCGAAAGCAGGTTTACCCAATAAGCCAGTACGAAAAAGGCACCGATATTCAACCCTATGCCAAAGGCCAAGGCGCTTAGTGGCGGGATACGCTGACTGGCCACCGGACGCCGCACGGTACGAGACATGATCGAGTCAATGTCCTGGTCTAGGAAATGGTTGATAGCGTTGGCGCCTCCAGCTCCAAGTGCTCCTCCAAGACAAACCAAGGCGATGGTTTGTAGAGAAGGTATCCCTTCAGCCGCAAGGAACATACCGCCGATGGCCGTGATCACCAACAGGACGATGATCGGTGGCTTCATCAGTGTCAGGTAATCGTTAGCCAGAACTAAGACTCTGGCACGCTTGGCCGCTATCCGGCCATGTTCCACTCGCTCAGCCATTGCTTGTGCCGGACCATCGGGTGCCGGGATTTGAGAACGTTAGAACCACTAGGCCGGACACGGCGATCCAGACTGATGTCGCCATAGCTAAGTGTAGAGCCCTTGTTTCTTCGTTGAAGTCTGCCCAGACCACGCCGGCGCCTACCAAAACTTGAGCAACAAATAAGGTCACAGCAGCCAGGGAGAAGATTCGGATTTCTAGCGGTTGCGTTCTCCCTCTGAAGCCTAAGTGGAGGCTGTATAGTACGAAGAGACCGACCCCACCGGCTATGTATCTATGCAGCATGTGGATAATCTGCAGCCGTTCGCTGGGGAAGGGGTTGCTTTCCAAACAAAGGGGCCACTCTGTGCAGGCTCCGAATGCACCGGTGGTGGTCACGTAAGAGCCGGAGAGCAGCAGTAAGAAAACCGAAATACCGGCGCTAACAGCTAAGATAGGGAACTTTCGGATCTTGCCCGTGGTCCAGTCCGGTAGCCTTATCGTTAATGGTCCACGGAAGGCGACCACTGCTATGACTACCAGTACGGCTACCAATGATTCGCCTACTGCAAGGTGGGCCATCACCGCTGAGCCGGGGAGTTCATTTAATACGGTTGCTCCACCCAACCCCGCTTGGGCTATAACTAAAACAAAGGCCAGGGTGGCCGGGACTAATATCCATCGCTCTTGCCGGTAGCGCATCCAGGAGGCGATGAACAGGAACAAGATCAATGGGCCGACTATAAAGGACGCCGTTATTCTGTGGGAATATTCAATGATTGCTTCTGTGTTAAGAGGGGGGAAAATACCACCGTCACAGCCGGGCCAGTCGGGGCAGCCCAGGCCTGACTCAGTGACGCGCACCACCCCGCCTAGGACCACCAGAGCGAACGTAGCGAAAACCGTGAAAGCCGAGACTCCACGGAACCAGTTATGAAAGCTGGAGCGATTGTTCAGGCCCATGCTGGCGGTACAGTTAGAGATGGAGAAAAGTTCGGGATTCGGCTGGAGGTCTGTGCGCTACGGAGTTCGCGGCTGCGTGTCATAGGGTTCCTAGTTTGCGATTTGGTGAAACCGCGGTTGGGAGCCGGGTTTCCATGGGGTTAAGAATCAAGGCCGGACCGAGCTGCTACAGCGATTGGAACACTATCATAGGGCCCATTTGGTGTCAATGAAAAACGTGCCTGGCTACGCCCGGCACGAGCAGCCTGTAGAAGAGGGCGTTCAGACCATTCTTATTTCCTATATGGCATTACGCGGGGCTACATCGAGCCAGAAAAGTCCGATTTACGTCTGGACTGTGTTATCATTTCCTGCGCTATCATGGAGCCTGCCGTCCAAGTTGAAAATCTAGTTAAACGATTTGGTTCATTCACCGCGGTTGACGGGGTGTCATTTTCCGTTGAACGAGGGGAAGTTTTCGGGATATTAGGACCAAATGGGGCCGGCAAGACCACCACTCTGGAGATCGTTGAAAGTCTCCAGAAACCTACGGAAGGCCGGGTCAGCGTTCTGGGGTTGGAAGTCCAGTCCAACGCGAACAAGGTCAAAGCACGAATCGGAGTGCAGCTCCAGGCTTCTGCATATTACAGTTATCTAACCCTCAGAGAGATACTTGTCCTTCTGGGCAGTTTCTACCCCCACAAGGCCAGCCCAGAATCTTTGCTTGATCAGGTAGGCCTTGCCGATAAGTTAGAAAACCGTATCGCGGAACTGTCAGGCGGACAGCAGCAAAGGTTCGCCGTAGCAGCCAGCTTGGTCAACAATCCCGAAGTGGTTATCCTAGATGAACCTACGACCGGCCTCGACCCCCAGGCCCGCCGAAACCTCTGGAGTCTGATTCGAGAGGTTAACCGGCGCGGTGTGACCGTGGTGCTCACTACTCACTACATGGAAGAGGCAGAGGCGATCTGTGGACGCCTGGCAATCATGAATCACGGCAAATTGCTGGCGCTGGACACTCCACAAAATCTGATTGACGGACTCGAAGCTAGTTACACCGTGAAATTGACCATGGAAAGTCCGATGACCGAGTCCCAATTAAAATCGCTGAACGGTGGGTTAAATGTCGTTCAGTCCGGCGACCAATCGGGAGACGGTAGGGCTGAGAATACCTACCTATTGCGGCTGGCCAACAGCCCATCGGCATTGAAAGCCATGTTGGAGGAGATATCCAAGGCTGGCTTGGGCTTGGAGAACCTGCAAATAACTCCCGTCACTCTTGAAGACGTCTTTCTTCAGTTAACCGGCAGCGAACTCCGAGACTAACTTTGATCGCGCTGATTCTTGCCAATATAAAGATGATGGCCCGAAATCGTCAGTCCATGTTCTGGGCGCTGTTCTTTCCTCTTATGTTGGTCGTGGTTTTCGGTTTGTTCAATTTCAACGGAGTTGGCGTGCCCGATGTAGCTGTGGTTGACGAGTCCGGTGGTCCCCGGGCCGAGCTTTTCAGGGAGCGTTTGGAAGAGATCGATTTCCTGCAGCTGGAATTTGACGAGATATCCCCAACTCAGGCGCGGGAGAAAGTGGTTGACGGCAATCTGGGTTACCTGATCATCATTCCGGACCTGTTCGATGATCCGGAAGGGCAACAAACCCAAGCCCATGGGCCGGCGCCGGTGGAGTTGGTCTACAGCACCCGCAACCCTGGCCGCAATCAGCTGGTGGACGGTGCGGTCCGCAATCTGGTGTCTGACATCCACTCGGCAGGCGCGCCTGTGGTTCCGTCCAGGTTACTTACAGCCGATGTGATTCAGGTGCCCGAGGTCGATTACTTCGATAATGTGCTTCTTGGCCTGTTGGGGTTGGGGATTATGACCAACTCTATTATTTCCATAGCCGTTCGGATCAGTACCTTCCGCAACCAGGCAATCTTGAAGCGGCTTTTGGTGACCCCTCTTTCTATCTGGAAATTCTTTGCCGCTGAGATTACCGCTCACGTGTTATTGGCTTTGGTTCAGGCAGGCATCATTCTGGCGCTGGGTGTATTCGTGTTCGGCGGGAAAGTCCATGGAAATCTTCTGTGGGTGTTCTGTATAACGGCGTTGGGCAGTGTGGTGTTCTTGAACATCGGGTTCATACTTTCTGCCTGGGCCAAGTCCCCCGCAGCCGCTTCAGGAATGGGGAACGCAATCACATTGCCAATGATGTTTCTAGCAGGGACCTTCTTCTCCACTGCGGCCTTGCCCTGGATATTGCCTCAATTGTCGCTAGCCCTGCCCCTCACGCCTATGCTTGAGGCTCTGCGTGGCGTTGCTATAGATAGTGAACCCATCTGGGACACCTGGCCCTACTTGGCGGCGCTCGGCGGCTGGGTTGTGGGCACTGGCGTAATTGCAGTCAAAGTGTTCAAGTTCGGGTGATGGCTAGAGGGAGTAGGCTCGCCTTAGCTTCGATTGCCAGCGCTTGCGTCTTGTTTATAGCGGTAGCCTGTGGCGGTGGTGAAAAGACCGTGACTGGTCTCGTGCTGGAGGTGGTTGAGCGCAACTTGGTAGAGATTGAGCTGCTACGAGTGCGGGACCGGTCTGGTAGGGTCTGGGAGTTCACCACAGAAGGAAACATTGGAATCAGCGCCGCCCATTTAAAGCAGCACCAGGTGTTAGGCCAAGGAGTTGTGGTGGTCTATAACGAGGAAGACGGCCACTCGGTTGCCTCTGAAGTTCGAGATCTCGTAACCCCTTAAGGCAATGCCTTACAGAAGTTCAAGCAGTCGTGCTTCTATCTCATCCGCAGTGGTGAATTGCTCGAATTTGACCTGTACCAAACCCTGACCGTCGATAATGAACGTCCATGGTTCGGTGGGTAAACCCCACTCATCCACCGCAGCGATTAGACCGCCGGTGGGTCTTTGTCCTTCTGCGAGATGAGGGTCTTCGAATACCTCAACGTGGATATAGTTGGCCCGGTCTCCCACCCTCTCTTTGACCTTTGTAAGTTCCCCTACCTGCGGGCCGCAGGTAGCGCTGACACAGAACGCTGGCGTGGCAAACACCACCACCAAGGGCTTGTTCTGTTCGAGGGCCTCGTGGATGGATAGCTTGTACAAATCGGGGTCCGGATCAGTGGAGCTGGTGATGTGAGAGATCTCCCTGGTATCCCTGGCTGTATGCGTGACGCTGGCTGGCGCCGCGGACCCGATGGCCGGAGTGCTAGCTTCCTCTTTGAGCATGAAGCTGGCTTGGGCGAATACTGACAGGTTGTTGTTGGAGGTGTAGTTGACGTCAATCTCGTAGAATCCTGCAGTGTCTAAGTTTAGATTGGCGGAAAAAACTCCGCCTACTGCTGTGGGCCAGTTGGTGAACGTTGCGGTTACCGATCCTTTCAATTCCCTTTTATCTTCCCCAGGCACCAACAGATAGGCAGTGACTTCCGAAGCTTCGCCCGGCACTGGCATCCCCTCTCTATCAATCACTCCGAACAAGATTCGGTTCTCTCCCACCGCCATGTCTGTGGTGATGATGATTCCAGAAAAATCCGGCCCCCCCGACTGTTGCTCACTAGAGATAATCGGGTCATTTGGGTCCGATGAACATGCGGTCGCCGACATAACCAGGAGCAGGGTCAACATAATAAAGGGCCTGATAACCCTCAGTTTGAGGAGGCCAACTGGGTTGAGTATCAATTCCATTCCTTTGGCGGTTCGAGGCGCATCGACAGATTTCTGTATCTATGACGTGCTCAATGTATTAAGTGC